>JBMCPG010000064.1:0-6982 GCA_048626035.1 Cyclonatronaceae bacterium | reverse complement strand
AGACTGGCCTTATAGCTTTCGCCAAAGATGGCGGCCACGCGGTTGGCCAGCGATGCTTGCGGCAGGCGATAAATGGTTTCGCTGCCGTCGTGTAGCTCAAAGGCGATGTCCGGATGGGCAAAGGCGGCCTGCTGCACCGTAATAATGATATGCCGAAGCTCGGTTGCATCGGTTTTAAGGAACGCGCGGCGCGCCGGCACGTTAAAAAACAGATTTCGCACCGAAACGCTGGTGCCCGCTTCGGCCGGGGTAGGCTTCAAGCTTTTTTCCTCCCCGCCCCAGACCTCATATTCCCAGCCGGTTTCATCTTCGTGCCGCCGCGTTTTGATGCTGAGCTGCGCTACCGAAGCTATCGAAGCCATGGCCTCGCCCCGGAATCCGAGCGTGTGGATATTATAGAGATCTTCTACGCTGCTGATTTTAGAGGTCGCATGCCGCTCTATGGATAGCCGAAGGTCGGCTTTGCTCATGCCGCAGCCGTTATCGGCGATTTGTATGAGCGTTCGGCCGGCATCCTGCACCTTAATTTTGATGTTGTCCGCGCCGGAGTCGATAGCATTATCGAGCAATTCTTTTACAACCGAAGCCGGACGATCCACGACCTCGCCGGCCGCAATTTTATTGGCCAGCGCAGGCGCAAGCGTGCGTATTACATTATGTTGAGGGGACGTAGTCTCCAAAATAGACGTATGGCAAATGGGTTTTAAACAGCCCGGAAGCGGGCACCATCAGGCGAGCCATTCGGGCGTATGTTTGAAGATAATAAGGCTTCTGAGCCCGAAAAGGAAATCAAAGCGCGGCGGCAGATATTTTTTAAATCTTTTTTCATAATTGTAGTATGATGGCGCTGGAGCATAAAAAAGCGCTAAAGCTGAAGAAACAGCCAGAACAGCCCGAAAAGAATAGCGGCATAAATTACAATAGAACGCACCTGCCCGCGGCTCGATTTGCTTTCGAACTGAATCTTTTTGCCCAGCCGTCTGGCGCGGTCTTTATCCGGTTTATAGTAGCGCGGTTTGTAATCGAAACGCTTATGTCTGTTTCGCTTTCCAAGAAGAGGTCCTAACATAGGCGAGGAACATACTGTTTTAAAGGAATCAAGTTTAAAATGATGTGCTCAACGTTCGTAGCTCCCGCTTAAGCGCCTTATAACAGAGCGGTTAACATAACGCAAAAGGGCTGCGCTGGTTTGTCATTTTATACCACTGCGGGAATGGGGTGATGCATTCAGGAGCGTAAACGCTTCACGGGTATAAAACCATTTCATGCCGGAAATATTGGAACGCCCATGCCGCTAAAGTGCCGCCCTGTAGAGCGCGGCAGGCGTGAGCACATATACCTCGGAACGGCTAACCGCCAGCCCGCGCGTTGTAATTTCAGCGGTCATAGCTTCGGGCCAGTGGTAGGAGCGTCGCTGCTGCAGGCGGCCGGCGGCATCATATCGGAGTACCGCCTCTTGTGTTACGGCCCAGAGCTGCTGCCCGCCCGTTGTTATATGCCGGATCGCTTCTCCCTGCCCGAAAAAGCCAAGGTAGCGCCCGCCGGTTCCCAGGCGATGAATCAAAGTTTGGGAATCGGCATTTTGGGCAAGTAAAAGCAGCGTCTCGCCCTGCAGCGCCATCCCGATGATGCGCGTTGGCCGGCGCAGCGCTTCATAAAATGAAAGGCTGAGTTCGTCGCGCAGGCGCCCCCCGGAGTCGAACCGCAGCAAGCTATGGCGGTTTTCGTTGTAGGTAAAAACATCACCAAAAGAGCTTACGGCAAGATAACGGGGCGTAAAAAAATCCTGGCCTTCCGGTTTTATGCTGGCAATATGGCTTAAGCGGCGCCCAAAGAGCTGTATGCGCCCGTTGCCGGAGTCGGCCACGTAAATGCGCAGGCCATTGGTTGCATTTGCGGCGGTGGGCCCGCGAAATTCATAGGCGCCGTTTCCCCGGCCGCCGAGCGAATCCCGGCGAAGGCCCTCCGGATCAAGTTCCAGCAGGCGGTGCCGGCCGGCTTCAAGCACAAAAATACGTTCTTGTTCGGGCGCAATAGCTATGGCAACGGCCCGGGAAAAGCCCGTGGCTATGCGTCTGAACTCCAGCGGCGCAGAACTGTCGGGCGATTGCGCCCGTGGTGCTGCCGGAGCTGCAAAAAGAACTAATAAAATAAACCAGGCGAGTCTGGGAGCAAGCATAAAGCAAATAATTTGTAGAGGCTGTCTTGTCAGACCGGTTTACGGCGCGAAGAAATCAGATAATACAGATTTTGCAGAATCTTTTTTTCGCGCGCCCAGTTGAGCTCTTCCGCAGCGGCAGGAAGATGGCGCCTCAGCCGTTCGGAGTGCTCGGTGATGTAGGCCAGCCCGCGGCGCACCTGCTCGGGAGTAAAGGCATTTATGGGAAGCGTACAGCCAATTTTATACTGCCGGATGATGCGCGTAATTTCTGGTAGCTCGGTAGCAATAATAGGCAGCCCGGCATGTATATATTCCGAAAGTTTGTTGGGTAGCGAGTAATAATGGCTCAGGCCGAGCGGCTCGGTAAGCAATAGCCCGACATCGCAATGCGGGGTGATGGCGGCGAGCAATTCGCGGGAAATCATGCCCGTAAAGTAAATGCGGTCTTCTGCATGCAGCTCACGCACACCGCGTTCGAGTATCTCCCGAATGGGGCCGTCTCCGCAAATAACCAGCCCCCAGTCGGGTTCCGCAGCAATAGCCTCAATCATCATTTCCAGGCCGCGCCCGTTTTGTAAAATACCTTGATATAAAGCTAATTTTGATGTTTTTGGAAGCTGGCGGCGTAGCTCTTCGGATGTGTTCAGAAACTCGGGAGCGGGGCTGGATTCTGACTGAATATCCGTAAAATTGCGAATGACATAAGGCGTATAAAGCAGCTCGTAGCGGCGCTGCAGCTCCTCAGCAATTCCCTGCGAAACAGTTATGATATAGTCGGCATAAGGAATGTATTTTTTTTCGTAGTGCCGCCAGATGCTGCGCGTAAGCCGGCGGTTTTGCAGGCTGTGGACTTCGGTATGCAGCTCGTGGCTGTCGTAAATGAGCACATTGCCGCGGTTTTTGGCTATTTTGGCGGTGGCAATAAGCGCATCGAGATCGTGCGCATGAATGATATCGGTGGCGGTATGAGCGAGAATCTGGCGTACGGCACGCATCATTTCTAAATACCGGAGTTTGCCGCCGCTTCGCCGGAGGGCAACAGGATGAACCTCCACGCCATTAAGCTCAAAGGGCGCGCGGGCTTCGGGAGCTACCGAAGCGGCAATAACGCGCACCGAAAGCCCGGTTTGCTGCAGCGCTTCAGCCTCCCGCCGCACGCGGTAATCGTGGATATAATCGCTGTGAACAACCATGGCCACAGCCGTGGGCGTATCGTTCACGAGGGGGAGCCTGGAATCATCAGCTTCGGGGTCGGTAGAGGATAAATAGGCAGACATGGCGCGGCATCATATCAAAAGTCGAAGAAGTATTGTAAACTGATGGAATGTACGCTGCCAAAGCCAGTTTCAAAAGGTACAAATGCATAATGAAACTCGACAGGTGCCATATCGATGCCGGCCCCGAAACTCCAGCTCCGCACCGTATCGCCGCTGCGGTAGCCGCTGCGCAGGGCAACTACATCATATAACTCTGCTTCCATGCCCAGCGCTATAAATCCGGAGCTTTCGACCACGCTGCTGCCGGTATCATCGTTGGTATTGCGTAGCTCGTCTTCGGCCAGCGGGAGGATATAATCGGCGCTGAAATTTATCAGCAGCGGCACTTCGGTTCCGCCAAACGAGGAAAGCTGGATCGCGTTGATATCTATGCCGCTGCGCCAGCGCGTGGGAACCGTGGAGCGCTGGATGTCGAGCTCAGACATGCGCCCTGCGTTGGTGAGGGCCGAGCCAACTCTAAGGCGCTCATCTAAAAAGGAGCCGGTGCCGCCCGCCGAGAAGCTGAAACCACTGGCGTTTTGCTGAAAAAGCTGCTCGTATAAATACGTGCCGGAAACCCCGAGCGAAAGGAATGAAACGGAGCGCGCATAGCCGCCGCTGAGGGCAAAATATTGCACTGAAAAGCTGTCTTCGGCCGGGCCCGGCACGTTGCGCTGACTGATGTCGTCCACCACCGAAGAGAGCACGCCCAGTGCGAAGCTGTCGTGTTCCCGCCGAATAGCGGCCGAGGCCTGCGTATGCTGCGTATCGCCAATCCAGAGCGTGTAGGAAACGCCGAGCGAGGATTGGTCGGTGAGCATCAGGTTTGCGGGATTGGAGAAAATGCTGTTGGAGCCGAGCGGAACGGCCGTATGGGCTTCAGAAAAGGAAAGCGACTGCGCGTTTGGCCCGATATTGATGAACTCCAGGCCGGTTTGGGCACGCGTTTGAAGGGGCATTATCGCTAAAAGAAACATGAGCAGCCCGGCGGCTGGCCACGCTGTTTTGAGGCTGGCCGGAAATCGCAGATAGCGGCCGGCCGCGGCTGGAGAAATGGGGCACGATGGCATCATCATAAAAAAAGGAAAAATGGAGATTATAAATCCAGACGAAGGGCAAATACATGCATGTAGGAAATGCCTTCGGCTTCGCGGGTGAAGGCATAATCGATATAGGAATTAATTTTTTGCAGCGGTAATGATAATGAAAACCCGGCAAAGGGCTGCTGGGTGGCGCTCACAAAATCCAGATCGCCGACTTGCCAGCCGGCCCGCAGGGTGATGCGCTCGTGGGCTTCCCAGGCGCTCCCGATGCGGAATTGAGAGGAGCCGGTAGTGAGGGTTTCGCTGCGCTCAATGATATCGGGCTGCCCGCCTATGGTGCTCACTTCGCGGTTTATGAGCTCAGAGCTTTGGGAGCGGGTTTCATATTCGGTGCTTAGCAGCAGGCCGTAAATGGGGAATTCGTAGGCCAGCCCGAGCTTAAAGCGCGTCGGGAAATCGTCGGTGCTGCCCGAAAGCGAGCCGCCGTAGATTTGGGATGTATTCCAGGTATAGCCCGAAAACAGATCCTGCGCGGCTCCGCCCAGGCTCAGGTGCTCGTTGAAACGGTACAAAAATCCGGCATCCAGGCCAAAACCCAGCGGGTTGTCGAGTTCATCGAAATAATTGGCGTAGAGTAGCTTGGCCGTAACGCCCAGGCTTAAGCGTTCCGAAGGGTTCAGCCCAAAGGCGATAAAGCCGCTGAGCTCGTTGGTGGAGAAGGTTTCGGTAGGTACACCGCTGCTGTTGCGCCCGTCGAAGTCCTGCACGCCGGCATGGAGCAGGCCGATATTGAGCCCGGCCGTGGGCGGGAGCACAAAGGCGACGCTGGCCATGTTTAGGCTGCGGTCGAGGCTCATGGAAGATGCGCTGAAATTTACTTCTGTTTCGGTTACGCGCGCCGCCAGTGCAGGGTTGTAATGGGCATAAACCCCCTGTTGATACACGGCAGTCATGGCGTTGCCCATGCCCATGCCGCGCGGACCGAAGCCCATACGGGTATAAGCGCCGGCAAAGCCGCCCGATTGTGCCGCCGCTTCGCCGCCGGTCCATAAAAGAGCGCAGCACAGCAGCAATGAAAAACGAAAAAAGGCAGGCATGGGAATGTATTTTGAAAGGTGATGCATGGTTCGCGTTGGGGAATGTGAAGCCTTAGTCGAGCAGCAGAAGCTTTCCGGTAAGCTCTTCACCGCCGACCTCAATTTGGTAAAAAATTGGCCCGGTAGCCACGTCTCGGCCGCCGCCGTCGGTGCCATCCCAAACGGCTTCGTAGGTTTGGCCTTGCGTTACGGCAACGCCGGCATCGAGCTCCCGGATGAAATTCATGCCGAAGTCGTAGAGGCGAATAGAGGCGTCTCCGCTGGCCGGGGCTTCAAATTTGAGGCGTACGATCTCGTGCACGCGCGGCGAATATGGATTAGGATAGGCATAGACCTCTGCCGAACGCGCCTCGGGATTAAACTGGTTGCCGCCCTCGAGCGGAAAATTGACGCGCGTGAGCTGCCAGTTTTCGCCGCCGTCGGCCGTAGAGGCAAGCCCGTCGGTGGTACCTACCCATAAACGATCGGTGGTGTGCGCCAGACTCAGGTAGTTGGCGCTTTCTTTAATAAAGCCGTTTGGCGTGCGAATTTGCCGAATCTGATTCCAGCTTTGCCCGTTATCTTCGGTAATAAACAAGCCGTTATCACCGGCAGCGTAAATGGTATCGCCCTGGAAAGCTACATCATAAATGCGTTCGCCGGCCAGATGCTGCACGAAGGTTTCGCCGCCATCATAGGTAGCTACCAGGCCTTCTTCTTGCCCGGTAGCGGCTACCCAGTTGGTGAGCCATACGCTGTTGTCGGCCGGGTTTTGGCGAATCCGGATAATCCAGTTGCCCAGCAGTCCGCCGGGAGCAGCACTATGGCGGACGCTGCGCCAGCGGACCTCATCGGCCGGTGCGCTCAGGGCGTTGTCGGAGATATGAAGCCCGCCCGCGGTTCCAGCCCAGACCTCGCCCTCAGAGCTGATCATCACCGAGAAACCGAGGAAATTATCGTCCTGGCGCGGATCAAATACGAAGTTGTAGTCGCGTTCGGGGCGCAGGCCGTCTTCGCTGGAGGGCGGCAGCAGCAGTCGCTCCCAGCTCTGGCCAAAATCGCGGCTGCGCCGGATGCCCGAGGCCCAGGCGGCGGTAAAAACGGTAGCCCCGGAAAAATCTACGTCAAACGGCGGCGATTGCTGCGGTACAATAACCGGGACAGTTTCCAGTTGCTGCCCGCCGTAGCTGATGCTGGTGGCGTTTTCGTCGTCTAACGGCTGAGGGATATAATCCCATTCGGTGCCGCCATCGGTCGAAACATGAAAGCCGAGGCCGGTTTGCACGCTTTCCCCGCCGGGGGCTTCGTCGTTGAAGCCGAGGCCTGCAAAAACCGTGTCTGCTGCTATAGCGATGGAAAACAAGCGGCCCGGCCCGGCGGCGATGGAATCGGCCTGTTCGGGAAACATGAAGTCGGTACTGTTGGCAATATTCAACTGCATTATCG
>JBMCPG010000063.1:0-7003 GCA_048626035.1 Cyclonatronaceae bacterium | reverse complement strand
TCAACCGGTGCTTCTATAGCGGAAATACTTTCTTCGGTGAGTTCGTATGTGGCTGCATTAAACCCGTATGCCAGGAGCATCATCATAAGGGTGATGCCTGCCATACCTCCGATTAACAGCTTTTTGCGGCCGAGCTTATCAATAAATAACATGGCCAAAACGGTAAAGCCGAGGTTCGTTAAGCCTACGAGAATTGCTTGTACAAAGGATGCATCGGTACCAATACCGGATTGTTCAAAAATAACCGGCGCATAGAAGAATACAGCATTGATGCCCGTAATTTGCTGCAAGATGGCCAGCACGACGCCAATTACGAGCACCAGCCGCAGGTAGGGATGGAAAATATCCTTGATGCCGGCCTTTTGCTTTTTCTCGTCGGCTTTGAGGCTCAGCTCCACATCATGGAGCTGTTTTTTGGCCTCTTCTTCGCCTACCAGATGCGTGAGGGTATTCAGGGCATCATCGGCCTGACCCGCCATAATTTGCCAGCGCGGGCTTTTGGGCACAAAATAGAGCCCCAGGAAATAGAGTATAGCCGGAAGGGTTTCCAGCCCGAGCATCCAGCGCCAGGGGTGCTCGTCGAACATCAGGGCCTGGGTCCAGGCGGCATCGGACTGTGCCCATTGCAAAATCAGGTAATTGGTAAAAAACGCCGCCGAAATGCCCGTTACGATATTAAGCTGATTAAAGCTTACCAGCCGGCCGCGCATTCTGGGCGGGGCGATTTCAGCAATGTACATAGGCGCGATGATGAGGGAAGCGCCCACGCCAAAGCCGCCTATCATGCGGGCAATAACCAGCGTAGCAAAAGTAGGAGCGAGCGCCGAGCCAATAGCCGAAACCGCATACAGCACGGCGGCAGCTTTTAGCACGGTCCGCCGGCCAAAACGGTCGCTGAGCGGGCCGGCAATCATCATGGCCAGGGTTGAAGTGAGCGTAAGCGAGCCTACGGCCCAGCCCAGCTGCAGTTTGGAAAGCCCGAATTCCGGCTCAATAAAGCGCACTACGCCAGAAATCACAGAGGCATCAAAACCCATGAGAAAGCCGCCCAGGGCCACAATCATGGCCACTCGTGTTACAAATATATTTCTGCTACTCATAAAAAATAAGCGTTGTTATGATGCAAAGACTAAGGGCGTACCGGCTTTTGCATAGCAAGTTTCGGGCTTCGGTCTTCTTTGAATAAGCCCCAGTGCTTTTCCGGCTCGTCGGGCTCGGGAGAGCCTTTCCAGGGTTCGTCGAACGCCTCAAAAAAGAAAGTGAGAATCCCTTCTTCATGCGCCCAGCTTATCAGCTTTTCAAAGTAGATTTTTTGATAGGTTTCGTTCACATTATGGGGATCGATGCCCTGCCCGTTGGAGTTGGTCGCCCAGCCGGCTTCTGTAATAATGACCGGCTTATCGGGGTATTTATGCGCTACGGAGTAGTAATTTTCTTTGGTATATCCCAGGGCTTCATCTATGTGTTTGTACTCCCAAACCGGATAGGTATGGATGGATATAACATCGAGGCCGGCCGCGAGCTTTTCCAGCTTGATGTGCCACGGGGCATAGTTTTCGCAAAACGTAACGAGCTGCCGGGTGTTATCCTGCAGCTTTCGGGCATAGGCCAGTACCTTGTTTTCGTGCACGTAATGGTCGTTCCAGTCCACGCAGGCTTCGTTGCCGACCGAAAGCATGCAAATAATATCTTTGAATTCGCCGGCCCAGGCAATGAGCGTGTCCATCTTGGCACTATTGCGGGTTTTATTCGCCTCCAGTTGTTCTTCTGCATACACCCCGCCCCAGGGGCAGTTGAAATTGTTCATTTCGGCTTCTATGTAGGCGCCGAGCTGTACTTTGAAATCCATTTTGTGCTCCCGGATTATTTCCAGCACGCTTCGCGAAAACGCATCACAATCATAGAGCCGGAGGTAATCCCAATGGGGCTTCAAAATATCAAGGTCTTCTTTTACCTGTGCGTAGCTCGGGTATTGGCCGCCCGGGTGCTGGCCTTCGCGAAATCCCGAATAGCAAATGCCTTTACCCGGCGGGAGCTTCATTTTTTCAAAGGTATTCATCATGAATATTTAAGCGTTCCGTGGCTGTCCCAAACGCCCCAATAAGCGCCTACATCACCCTCTGCACCTACTTTCCAGGATTCGTCGAAGGAGGAGAAATAAAACGTTTCTATCTCGTTTTCGAGGGCCCAGAGGTGGACTTTAATAAAATACTGCATGGCGCTTTGGTATGATGGCTGCGCGCCTCCGAGCCCCTGCCCCTGGCTCGGCCAGCCCGTTTCGGTGATAATGACCCGCTTGCCTTTTCCGGCCTCGTTGGCCAGTTGGAACATGTGCCGCATGTGGTCGAGCGAGTACTCAAACGGCGTGCCTTCCCAATAGGGATAGCAATTGCATAAAATGACGTCGCAGGCTTCGACAATTTGCGGACGCATCACGAATTCGTAGTAGGCATCTACATAACCGACGGGCACGTCAGGAATCGCAGCTTTTACTTCTGCGAGATGCTCCAGAAGCTGCGCTTCGCTTAAATCCTGGCGGTAGAGCACTTCATTGCCCACGGCGGCCACATCTACCAGGCCGTCTTTGGCCAGGGCGATAAGCCCGTCGAGTTCCTGCCGGTTTTTCTCCTCATCGGTGCCCAGCCATGCGCCTCCAGCGTTTTCATGCCCAGCTCTTTGGCTACTTTGGGCACCAGCTCATTGCCCTCGATGCAGGAAAACGAGCGAACCCAGCGGGTATGGGGCTGTAAAAGCATCATACGGCGGCGAATTTGCTCTTCCGAAATAATATGGCCCGGTTGCTGGCCTTCTTCATATATGCTAAAGCAAAATCCGTGTACGCCCTGCTCTAAAATTTTAGCCAGCAGCAGTTCTTGTTCTGCTTCCGGCATGGTCCCGACCTGATGAACCTGTTTGGGAATTTCGGTGCCTTTGTAAAGCTGAAATCTGTCGGATCTGTATGACATGCGCTGTATAAATTATAAGTGGATTAAAATAAGGGTTTGAAGTAGCGATGATGAGCTACTTCAAACGGAGGTAAATCTCTGCGTGGAAATTACTCTTCGCTGAGGCGCTGCTGAATTTCGGCATCTGTGGGCGGAACCAGTACGTCTTCCATCAGGGCGTCGAGATCACCGCCGTACGTTTTGGTGATGGGCTTCCCGTCGCGGGTGAGGCCGTCGAAAACGCCGGCATCAACGGCATCCCAGAGCGGAAACTTGGCTTCGCTATCCAGGTTTATAAGGCCAAAATGATTTTCGGAACCCAGCGGATTGGCGGCATCTTTCCAGGGCTCGTCAAAAGCTTCAAAGTAGAATACGGAAATATTATTTTCATCAGACCAATCGCGTATCATATCGTGGTAAAGGCCCATTTTGTATTCGTCGATGGCGTTGGCTCCGCCTTCGCCGTACATTTCGTTGGAAATGGTGGCCCAGCCGGTTTCACCAATATGCACGGGCTTATCTACGCCGATGCTTTCCATGTAACTGACGACATCCGTGTATTGCTTTATGGCAAGATCCAAAGATCGGTCCAGAGCATTATGGATTTTTTCAAGATCGCTGAGGCCTTCTTCTTCCTCGCGCACACCCCAGAACTGCGGGTTGTAGTGCGTGTTGTGCATGGGATAGGTATGCATGGAAACGAAATCAACAGCTTCGTAAAGAGCGTTCAGGTCTTCCTTATGATACTCTTCTCCGCCGCCGCCCCAGGAGGTATAATCATCGGATGAAGTAATCCAGAGCGCTTCCGGCAACTCGCCGGCCGCTTTCATATCCTGGAGGTGTGTTACCCATTGCAGGATGATGCCCGGTTCTACATAATATTCCGTCTGCCAGTGAACCATCGCTTCATTGCCTACCGCAATCACCTTCACAATATCGGAATATTCGTTCGCCAGTTCTGCAGCGCGGGCAATTTCAACTTCATTACGCGGCGCATTTTCATCGCGGATGCGATCCGGCTCGTCGGTCCATGAGTTTTTGGCATCAATCCAGGCGCCCAACATCACGTACATTTCAAAAGAGCTGTCCTCTTCCTTGAGCTCCCGTATGGCCTTGAGCACGTTCGTAGAATGCGGCAAATGCACATTATAAGTCCGCAGAAAGCGGATGCCCAGGGCATGCAGAATTTTCATATCCTCTTTCATCTCTGGTATGCTGGGCTGTGCGTCCCGGCTGTTTTCTCTGTAGCCGCCATAGGAAATGGCGCGGTATTCCGGATTTCCGAGAAGGTCGGCGGCCGTGAGGCTGGCGGCCGGGCTGGACGCTGGTTCCGGGGTTGAACGATCACAAGAAATCATGGCTATAAGGAGCATGAAGCTTAGGGGGAACAAGAGAAGTCGTTTCATAAGCGTATGAACATGTTTAATAGAGATGGTTTTGAGGTAGTGAAACGCTGATTTGCGACACCATTCCGCTGCGGCTGAATATTTCGTCGCTGGTTTTTTGGTCGAGTGCGCTGCCCTCAAAATGGCGGACACTGCCATCGCTGAGGTGCACGTCTATGCTTTTGCTTGCTGCTTTTTGGTACACCACCGGGACCTGACAAACCGAGAAGCACAGGGCGTGTTCAGGAATGTCGATATGCCGGGGATGTTGCTGCTGCGCATCTACAAAATGAAGGCGGCCTTCATCTTGCGTGAATTCTTGTTCCCTCAGAAAGACGGGCGCAAAATGAAGCCGCCCGTCTTGTATTTTTACGCCCAGTTCCATAATGGCCGAGAGGATGTCTTCTTTTACCTGTCCGGTCATGCCGGGTTGTTGTGCGCCCCGGTGCCAGGGCGTGTGCGAATAGGCATCGGTCGGGAAAGCGCCGTAAGCTTTCGGCGTTTTATGAATGCCGATGCCTTCTTCTACTTCATAAAAATGGGCCGCAAGCTGTTGTTTTACGGTTTCGGGCACGTCTTTGGCGTAGGCCTCGGTGCAGACTTCGGCCGCGGCAAGGTGAAGTTTGGAAACCATGTGCCAGTAAATGGAGCCCAGGCCTTCGTAGGCAAAGAAGGTGCCCGAGCGCCCGGTAAAGGCTTTATGATTGAACACCTGTTCAAAAATATGCAGCACGTTTTTACGATCTTGCTTCACGAGCGCGTGGTATCCGGCGGCAGCCAGGGTGTCGAGGGCTTCCCGCAGGTCGGCCGCATTCCGGAAGTTGCCGTTAAAATGATGGTCGCCGCGCACGTCTTTTTTCACCAACTGCTGGTTGCCGTCTTCCAGCAGTTTTTGCATGAGCGGGGAGGATTCCACCAGCTTTTCCGGAATGATGTTCTTTTCCAGGAAGCGGGGCAGCTCTTTGTTTGGATACAGCATGTAGCTGTTCTGATCTTTTCGGTAGAGCTTACTCTTGCGCAGGGCGTCGAAGACTTCTACGGCTTCTTCCGGGCTGAGATAACCCGAGCTGAGCACCGCCACCTGCCCTTCAAGCATTTCATACAAATTTTCGACAGAGATGCCGTCGCTCTCCATGCTCATCAGGTTATATGAATGGTAGAGCTTGTCCTGACGCTGGTTTGCGGCGATAGAGTGCTCCATCCATTGGCGGGCTGTTTGTACAAAACCGGCCAGCTCATGCAGCTCAAGCGTGGTTTTTTCTCCGCTGAAGCCATTCTCATAAATACGTGTACGATAGTCGCTTCCGGCCTGACCAAGCGCGTCTGTGATGCGCTTGCGGGCGGCATCATTTATAGAGCCGCTGAGCAGGCCCTGCTCGCTTTCAAACACGTTTTTGATGCGGGTGAAAAAGTCCAGCATTTCAATCGAAACGCCTACCTGCCCGACTCCGGTAGCTCCTAATACATCTTCAAAAAAGCTCAAAAACCGGCGTAGATAGTAGAGCGTAACCATGGATACGCCGTTGCCCACCAGCGCGTTGTTGGCATCATTCCATTCCGGGCGCTGCGTGTTCATCCAAATGCCGGCTTCGGGAATGAAATTGGAAAGTTTCGCCAGAGCCGAAGCCAGAATTTTTTCGATAAAGTTTACGTGATAAATATCGTGGCCGGCGCTTGGCAGCAGCGCTCCGTCGGCGCCTTTTTGGGCCACCATCTTACGGATATGATGGTCGCTGTCGTCGTCGAAGTCGATGGTATTTTTGGGGTCTTCGGCAATGCTGGCGTAGGGCTTAATGCGGTAGGGCACATTGGCATAAACGAAGCTGTTGTTGGCCAGAAGGTCGTCAAAGTTTTCGGGGCGGTAGTGCCGGTAAAATTCCAGGAATTTGAGCATATAAATGATCTGATGATCGCCCCAGTAGCCGATATACGACCAGGGATTATCCGGCTCAATAACTTCCCAGTCGAAGCCGCCTTTGGTTACCCGGTAGGGGTTGTAGCCGTCGAATGTAGAAGTATTAAGAAATTTGAAAATCATGCCTTCGATAAAACCGGGATAGGCATGGGCCAATGCTTCCCAGTTTTGGAAAATATCGCGCCAGTTGCCCTCATAATCCAGGATTTTAGAGCCATCCACTTCGCTTTGCGTATTGATGGAAAATTTGTTCCAGGGCCGGCTGGGATCGCCATGGCGGCGGCTGAATTTAAGCGGCAGGTATTCTTTGGCCAGGCGGTAGAAATCGGGATCGGCGGCCGCATCGAGCATGGCGTACAGACCGGTATTTGAAAAAGTATCGGGCAGGGCGAGCAGCAGGGCTTCATTCCGGGCAAACACGGCCTTGCTGGCGTGTTTTATATATTTGGTAAAGTCGCCTTTGCCGATACGGTAGTTATGGTCAAAAGTGCCGCCGCGCATGATGTTGAAGAGCACATTGGAGTAGTGCCGCGCGTCCTTGAACGTATCGCCGGAAAGGCGGATGCCGTCGGCGCCAGCTACCAGTTTATCAAGCTTTTCGCTGCCGCGCGCAATGTCTTCCTCGATGCTGTTGTCGAGGCCATCGTCGTGGAGAATGGCTTCATGAAGCTGCACCACCTGCGGCTGATCCTGATTTACGTTGGCGATAATTTTCCAGCTTCGCGAAGCTTTGCCTTCCAGACGGAAGCTCGTATGGA
>JBMCPG010000062.1:0-7027 GCA_048626035.1 Cyclonatronaceae bacterium | reverse complement strand
GGTATGTCCGAGCGCCGAGACGCCCTTCTTGGCCACCAGCGGGGTTTCCACCACGTTGGCGCTCACCTCAACCGTTATGGTTTCGTTGTCTTCATCACTGCTGGTTATGGTGATGCTGCCTTCGCTGCTGCCAAGTTCCGAAGCCGTGAAAGTAACCTCGACTTCTTCCATCGAGAAGGGGGCAACTTCCAGCTCGCTCTCGCTTACTTCGTAGTCTTCATTATCGCTTTCGATGCTGAACACTTCCAGCACACCATTTCCGGTGTTGGATATCTGAAGGCTGAGGGTTTGGGTTTCGGTCTGGAAGACTTCACCAAAATCCAGGGCACCCGGCGATACGTCTATAGCGACCGAGCCGGTTACGTTCATGGTGGCGTCAAGTACGGTTTCGGCGTTCTGCGGATCGTTGGTCGTAATCAGCAGTTCGCTTTCGTAGCTGCCGCCGAGATAGCCGGTGGCGTCGAAGGTAGCCGAGGCCTCGAGGCTTTCGCCGGCTTCGACCGTGCCGGCACCAGGTGTTACGTCGGTGATGAAGGGAGGTACATCGGCCACGCCTATCAGCTCAACCGAACCGCTCCAGGTGCTTGGTCCGCCGCTGGCCCAGCCCTGGCCGATCCACACGGTAAGGCCTTCCACATCCAGCGGAGTGGGGATTTCAAGGGTCGTTTCTACAGGTGTTCCGGGCTGTCCGCTGCTGCCGGTGTCCCAGGGAATGCGGCCGTCAGGGCCATATTCGGTAAGTCCGCCGACCTGTAGTACCACGTTTTCTTCGGTGATTTCATCCCCGTCGGTAAAGAGAATCGCGAAGTCGTTGGCCCAGGTACCGCCGCTGGCCTCATCGAGCTCAAAATCGGCCTCTACGGCGATCAGCTCTCCGCTCAGGGCGCTGGTAACGCTCATGAATTCGCTTGCATCGAAGGTGATTTCATCAAATTCGATTTCGTATTCATCGTCGCTGAGCAGCTCCGGAGCGGTCTCGGGCCGGTTGCCTGCATTGTCGAGAAAGTCCTCGGCATAGGCGATATCGGCGGGCGTCAGCAAATGCGTATTTCCGGCACGATACTGGTTTATCACCCAGCGGTTGCGCGCGGCTTCGCGGCTTGCCTGGGTTTGCGGCGTACTCACAAACTGCATGAACAAGCTGCTGTAGCCGGAAAATTCGTCGTCGCCATCAAGCAGGCGCTGCATCACAAAGGCAGGGAAAGCAAAATCCAGCGGGCCGTCGCCTTCGTTGATGATGTCGAAGGGCACCTGTCCGCTTTCACCGCCGGCCAGCGTAGTTTCCAGCTCATCGGGATCCAGCACCAGCGCCGGAACCTGTGTTCCTGCACCAGAGAGCTCGATTTCCACATCACCGGCCTCGTTGTTGCCGGTCAGGGTCATAGTGGCCTCGTAATCGGCAATCTCCGTAGGCAGGAAGGTAACTTCGATGGTTTCAGACTGCCCGGGCGCCAGAGAGAAATCGCCTTCATTATTGGCGGTGAAGGCCTCGTCGGAAATCAGGATTTCATCTACTTCGGCGATGGCCGTTCCGTTATTCGTTACGCTAACCGCAAGGGTTTCGCTGTTGTCGCGGAACACGTTTCCGAAGGCCAGCTCGTCGGTAGAAGGCTCAAGTACGGCCTCGCCGCCGGCGGTTTGCAGCAGCAGCTGTATGGTCTGCGAAGGATTGTCCAGATCGTTGCTGGCCAGGCTCACATCGGCCGAATACACGCCGGCTACGAGCTCAGTAGCGTCGAAGGTAACGGTTACTTCCTGGCTCTCGCCGACCGGAATGCTGCCTTCAGCCGGGCTGATAGAGGCCCAGTCGGGCGCGGTGGCAAAACGAACGGCCAGGTTATTCTCCAGATAGTTGGTGTTGAACGCAACCTGAAGCCCGTCGGTACCTTCATGATTTTCAATGCCCACGGTGGAGGCATCTACCACACCACCCACTTCAAGATACTGATAGGTGATGCTGCCGCTGGACTCAAGAATAATCTGGAAGGTGAGCGGATCGGTTCCATCAAAAGATTTAGGGACTTCATCCCACTGTATAATGAAGCGTTCGCCGTCTTCATACGTGTACACCGCGCCGGTTTCGCGCATGTCCAGGTCGTCCCAGAAGGCGGCAATCAGCCCGTTGGGCGTGGAAGCGTCCGGAATTTCCTGATTGGTAAAACCACCGTCGGTGTAGCCGGTGAAGTTCAGCCAGCCGTTTACCGAAACGGTGGCCTGCGTATGGGTTTCATCATAAAACGGGAACTCGAACGGAAGGTCTATGACCGTGTTGCCGTCCCAGGTGCCGGCAATAGCCGTTACTTCATCGCCCATTTCGGAAATATCCATCCAGTTGAAGCCGGGGCCGCCGCCTTCGTTGCTGTCGATCCACTGATACCCGAAGGCATCCGGCCCGCCGGCGCCCAGCAATACGGGATGCCCGCTGCGGGAATCACGCTCGCCTTTTGCCAGATTGGTGGTGCCATAAATACGGCTGACATCATTCTCCACGCCGCGCTCCATGGCCAGGGCCGAGGCAAAGTTAGGGAAAGCGTAGGTCAGCAGGCCTTCTCCGGTATTGGTGATGGTCAGCGTTTCCTCTTCGGTGCTGCCCAGCTCGACTTCAGCGCTGAGCTGCGTGGGATCTACGAGGATTTCAGGAGAACCGTCGGTAGTTTCGGTAGCGACGTTGGAAATATCCGATACGTTGCCGAAAAAGTCGCGGGCCGTGAGGGCAAAATAGTAGGTGGTTTGCGGCTCTAAATCACTAACGCGGATTTCTTCGGTTTCGCCGGCCACCAGCGGATTACCGGTAAACTCAAATTCTTCGGCATCCTCAAAGTTGGCTTCGGTGATGGGCGAAGTGGAGTAGCGGATATCGTAGCGGAACACCTGTCCTTCGTTGCCGCTGCTGCCGGGAGCCGTCCAGGCCAGATCGATGTAGTTTTCGGCCGGCAGGCCTACGGGCTCGAGATCAGTAACGGTAGCCGGGGGCACGCCGTCATCTTCTTCCAGCGCGCGAAACGCATTAATGCGGCCCACGCCCATTTGCCCCTGATAATCAGGATTGGCGTCTTCGATATCATCTACGGTGAACTCCATGCGGGCATACAGCTCCTCATTTTCCAGACCGGGGAAGGCTGAAGCAATCAGGGCAGCCACGCCGGCTGCGTGCGGAGAGGCCATAGACGTACCCTGGTAAAAGCCGTAGCCGCCAATCACGGTGCTCAGCACGCCCTCGGTCTCCACAGTATTGGTTTCGCCGCCGGGCGCGGAAATATCGATCCAATCGCCGTATTGGGAGTACCAGGCCTTCTGATCGTTATGGCCGGTAGAAGCCACGGCAATGACGTCAGGATTGGAGGCAATCGGTTCGCTGGGGTTGCCGCTGCCGTTGTTACCGGCGGCAAAAAATACCACCCCGCCCTGAACCGGGCCCACGGGATTGCCGTCGGCGTCGTAGCCAGCGTTATCTATAAAATAGGTGATGGCATCGTTGAGCACCTGCGAGAAACCACCGCCGCCCCAGCTATTGTTAGAGATGGCTGCGCCGTTATCAGCGCCATATACAAAGCCTTCGGGAAAGCCGCCGGGCGTATCGGACGTGCCCGAGAAAACGCGGGAGACCATAATGCGCACGCCCGCCTCGTCGGCCGTACCGCCGGCAATGCCGGATACGCCCACGCCGTTGTCGTTCCGCGCGGCAATGGTCCCGGATACGTGCGTTCCGTGCCCGTTTTGATCCTGAATATCGGAAGTGTCGTTCACAAAGTTCCAGCCGTGATCATCTCCGTCGTAGCCGTTTCCTGGCCCGGAGTTAGGATTTTCCCAAAGAATACCATCGAGATCGGGATGGTTGAGGTCGAAGCCGGAGTCCATCACCTGTACGATCACATCGGAGCTGCCGGTGGTAACATCCCAGGCGCTGAAGAGATTAATGTCGGCGCCTTCGGTGCCGCCGGTTTGCCCGGTGTTGTTATAGTGCCATTGTTCTTCGAGGCGGGGATCATCAAAGTTGAGCAGTTCATTCATCTGCTCTTTATTGAGGGCGTTACCCACCAGATCGCGCTTGTAGATGCGCTCGGCGACCTCTACTTCGGGCAGGGCTTCAAAAGAGGCGGCGACCGAAGCTTCATCGCTGCCCGCATCGTAGCGCACGCGGTACCAGCGGTCGAGGCCGTAGCGCTGATGCCGCTCGGCAAAACGCGGATCGGTTTTAAATACCGGCTTCATTTCGTTAACGCTGAACTGCGCGTTAAGCGCATTCAAGGCCGAAATGCCGGTTTGGGAAACATCATTTTGAAGGCCCTGGCGGTCAATGCGGGCTTGTGCCGCCGGACTTAGTTTGACATGGATATAGCCTTCATGCCACTCCAGTTCTGCGCCGGGCTGCTGCGCCTGGGCCGGGGCTCCAAACGCAAACAAGGCCACCATAAACGTGGTTAACAATAAAGACCAACCGTAGTTGAAATAGTGCATGTAAAAGGGATTATATGAATGTTACATTCAGGAAAGCGGCAAAGTAAAAGCATTTTTTATTATCACCAAACGTATTCTAATTTTTACATTGATTTCCGTATGGTGTAAAAGCCCTGCCCCGGAAAGTGGCCTGCTGAAACACAAAAAAGCCCGCCATGCGCTTAACATGACGGGCTTTTTCCAAAATACAAGCTGAAATCAGGCGATCTCGTGCCGCTTAAATGGCCTGTTTCTGGCCTGAATCAACCATGATAAAACGTTTCACGAATAATCTGGCCGTCTTTCCATTCCTGCACGGCAACCTGGGTAAACACTTTATGGCCCCATTCACTGTGCTCATAATCCATGAACATCTCCACCATGCTTACGTTGTCGCCAAAGGCCACATTCTTGACTTCCGCGCCGTTAAAAGCAACGATTTTGCTGAAGAAATCTTCTTCAAACGCCCGGCAGTCCTCTTTACCCACGCGTTCGTCCTGGCCGTTTTCGCTCATCACTACGTCTTCGTGGTAAAACTCTTCGAAGGCATCGAGCGCCTGGCCGTTCAGGATCATATCGTTGAGCTTTTCTACTTTTTGCTTGATATCCATAACAAATGTTTAAATTTAAGTGTTATAAGTTTGATAAAAATACTTGCTGGTGCTGGAAAAAACCGCATCAGCGCATTTAATTGTTTAAACAAATATAAGACGTATTAGTTCCCGGCTTTTCTCGTCTGCAAAAGGAGCACTTCTTACTTATTTTAGCTCCATACACTGCCTTTTATACCTCTATTTTCGATTTATGAAGAAATACTCCAGTTTTCGCATCATATTACTGGCGATGGGAATTGTGGCCATTCTGGCTCTCACAGGCATGAACCTGTATTCGCTGTATGCCCTGCACGTAAGTGCGGTAGAATCTTCTGTAGAACGGCAACGCGACCAGCTCGAAGACTTGGTTCTGAGCGTGCGGGCGCGCATGTGGCAACCGGTAACCGAGCTGTGGCAAAGCGATTTATACGCCCTGCGCGAAAGTCTGGATCTGGCCTCCGACAGCTCTGCGGTACTTTATGATGTGATGAAAAAAGTAGAAGAAGACCCCCTCTACCGATCGGCCTATTTTATACAAGACGACCGCAAGCCCTGCGAGATAGAAAACGGGGTTTATTCGGTGCATTTTTTTGATGCGGGCGAAAAGAAATTCCTCCCCGGCCGGGAGGTTCCCGATCGCATTTGTGATGGCATCACACTTGCAAGAACGCGCATGCGGGTGCTCGCTCCGGAGTTTAAATGGCCGGTTCGCGGTATCTTCGAATCCAGCCGCACCTTCACCATTGCCCTGTTCAATACCGATGCCCGCGAGATTATCGGCTACCTGAGTCTGGACATTAACCAGCAATATCTGGTGGAAGAAATTATTGGCCGCGAGCTGCTCCAACGCTTTGGTTCCTCTGAGGAAAGCGGCATCTCCATCTGGCTGGATGACTGGAGCAAGCGCGAAATGGTGGTTTCCAACTCCGAAGATGTTTCTGCTTTCACGCGTTCCGAGTGGGATTACATACAGCGCTTTCCCAATATGCTTGAAGACTGGAACATCAAAATGCGATATCTGGAAACCCCTGAGGCGGCGGCCTCGCGGGCCTCCTTTATCCGGAACGTAAGCTTGCTGGCCGTGGCCGTTTTTTTACTGGTTGGCAGCCTGGTTTTCATGTATGTAGCTGCCCAGCGCGAGCGCGAGCTGAGCATGCGGCAGGCCTCTTTTCTGGCCAACGTTACGCACGAGCTAAAAACCCCTCTGGCCGTAATGCAGGCGGCCGGAGAAAATCTTTCTGACGGGCGGGTAACCACTCCGGAACGGCTCTCATCGTATGGAAAACATATTTACAGCGAATCGTTACGGCTGCGCCGCATGATCGAAAAGCTGCTCGACGTGGCCAAAAACGAAGCCGGCCAGCTCATTCTCAAGCCTGCTGTCCTGAATTTAGGGCACTTGGTGCAACAATATATAGAGCCACAACGAAGTTATTTACAAGCCAAGGGTGTTAAAATAGATCTTCAAATAGATAAACACGCAGGTTTGGTAAAAATAGATCAAAATAGTTTTGAAACCATATTAGGTAATTTAGTCGAAAATGCCGTAAAATATTCCACCAGCGAAAAATACCTTGGCGTGCGCGTTTTTAACAAAAATAAACAAGTAGTTGTAGAAGTTGAAGACCATGGAGCGGGTATCCCTGAAGCCTCCCAAAAGCTCATCTTCGACAAATTTTACCGTGTGGAAGAAAGCCTGACGGCACGAACCAAAGGGCATGGCCTGGGGCTGGCTATTGTAAAAAACCTGACGGAGCGCAATGGCGGCAGCATCAGCCTTAAAAGTACGTATGGAAAAGGCTCGGTTTTTGCCGTCTCTTTTCCCAAAATCAAAAAAGAATCAGAATTAGTTAATAATGGCAAAGCACATAATCAAAAAGAAGTTGAATCAGAATATGTCTAAAAAACGCATTTTAATTGTAGAAGATGAGCCCAGCCTCGTTTTTACCCTCAAAGATACGCTCGAAAATGAGGGCTACGAAGTTGCTATTGTGGAA
>JBMCPG010000061.1:0-7111 GCA_048626035.1 Cyclonatronaceae bacterium | reverse complement strand
CGGGTTTGATGAGGCCTTTGTAAAAATCTTCGGCAATGCTTGAGGAGCACACCAGCAGCTGGGAATCGACCGTGCTCATGATGGCCGAAAGAATGGCCGCCAGAAAAATACCGGCCACCCACGGATTAAACATCTGCTGCGTGAGGACAATGAAAACCGTTTCAGCATCTTCGAGCGGGGCATCAGCGAAATTGGAAATGCCCAGAAAGCCCACAAAAATAGCGCCGTACATCCCGAAGACCATCCAGACCATACCGATGAGCCGGGCTTTGGGCACCATGGCTGCCGAGCGAATGGCCATAAAACGTGCCAGAATGTGCGGCTGGCCAAAATAGCCCAGGCCCCAGGACATCAGCGAAATGATGCCCAGCAGACTCATACCCGAGAAAATATCGTTGTAGGCCGGATCAATATTTGTGGCCTGCGCCACGGCTTCATCCCAGCTACCGATAGCGCTCACGGTGAGCACCGGCACGATAATGAGGGCGCAGAACATCAGGATGCCCTGGAAAAAATCGGTCCAGCTTACGGCCATGAAGCCGCCCAGGAACGTGTAGCCGACAATCACAAATGTACCTACAAAAAGGGCGGTATTGTAGCCCATGCCGAAGCTGGCTTCAAACAACTTCGCCCCGCCCACCAGGCCGGACGTGGTATAAATGGTAAAAAAAAGCAGAATCACGAATGCCGAAACGATGCGCAACACGCGGCTTTTATCGGCAAAACGGGCTTCGAAAAAATCGGGCAGGGTGAGCGCATCATTGGCAGCTTCGGTATAAGCGCGCAGCCGGCGGGCTACAAACTGCCAGTTCAGGTAGGCGCCAATGGTGAGGCCGATGGCAATCCAGGCCTGATTCATGCCGCTGGCGTACACCGCGCCGGGCAGGCCGAGCAGCAGCCAGCCGCTCATGTCGGAAGCGCCGGCGCTAAGGGCCGTAACGGCGCTGCCCAACTTCCGTCCGCCCAGAATATAATCCGACAGATTCCGCGTGAGGCGGAAAAAAATAACGCCGATACTAATAAGCATCAGCAAATAAACAATAAACGTAACCAGCTCGGGAATGCGCATTAGGGCTGCCTCCGGTTCATCAGATAAGAGACGAGGGAAAGGAGCACAACCGACATCATGGGGATAATCAGCCACAGCCAGGTAGCCGTTGTAAGCGATTCTTGCATAAACTTCAGGATTTGGAAAACAGGTAAGGAGCTATGAACACGCCTGAGCTATGTCTGGTCATTTGCTTACGCTCAAGGTTTATTTATAAGGTTTAACATAAATTAATTATAATGAAAAAGAAAGGTATTTTTAGAATCACAACATTTCGTGGCTGAGCGTTGCTTTTACCTTGCTGCTGCCTTCGGGCTTGTATTTTTCATAATACGCCAGGAAGTGAGCGCAGAGGCGTTCCAGCCGGTTGGTTTTGATGCTGGCCGGAAGTTTCATGAGGCTCAGAAACCGGTATTCGTCTTTTATCTTTTCTATGGCATCGGGCGCGGGGCCCAAAACAGGATAGTCCAGGCCCGATTTACGCATCACTTCGGTAAATCTTTCGGCCGCGCGCAGGCCCAGGCTGGCATCTTTGCTTTTAAAACTGACGCTCAGCAGCCGCGCATACGGCGGATACAGCAGCGGTTTGCGCAGCGAAAGCTCATGCCGCGCATAACCTTCATAATCGTGGGTTTGGGCATGCTTGATGGCAAAATGATCGGATTGCCTGGTTTGCAAAAAGACCACACCTTTTTTCTCGGCCCGCCCGCTTCGCCCCGCTACCTGGCTCAACAGCTGGAACATGCGCTCGTTGCTTCTGTAGGATGGAAACGCCAGTTCGGTATCGGCATTTACCACGCCCACCACGGTTACGTTAGGAAAATCAAGGCCTTTAGCCACCAGCTGCGTGCCAATCATAATATCGGCTTCGCCCCGGCCGAATGCGCCCAGAATTTTATCGTGCGCGTTTTTGCGGCTGGTGGTGTCCTGATCCATGCGCAGCAGCCGGAATTCGGGGAATAATTCCTCCAGCTCTTCCTCAATCTGCTGCGTGCCGCTGCCCTGCATTTTAATTTCATGGCTTTCACAATCGGGGCAAAAATAGGGCACCGGCGTGCTGTATCCGCAATAATGGCAGCGCAGCTGTTCCCCGCGTTTGTGATAGGTCAGCGATACCGAACAGTGCGGACATTCCACCACTTCTCCGCAGCTTTCACACTGCATGAAGCGCGAAAAGCCACGGCGGTTATACAGCAAAATAACTTGCTCGCCGCGCCCGACGGCTTCTATAATCGCCCGGTAGAGCGGAACGGCTAGCGGGCCGCGCATGGCTCCCTTATACTCAATTAAATTCAGCACTTTTACCTCTGGCAGCACCGCTCCGGAATGCCGCTCACGAAGTTTGAGCAAGCGGCTTTTTTTGCGCGTGGTTTCCGTGAGGCTTACCAGGCTGGGCGTGGCCGAACCTAAAACCAATGCCGCCCCGCTGAAGTAGGCCCGAACGGCGGCTACCTCCCTGGCATGATACCGGGGAGCCGGATCTGCCTGATAATACGAGCTATCATGTTCTTCATCCATGATGATGATGCCCGGATTCGCAATCGGCGCAAAAATCGCCGAACGCGGGCCAATCACGATGTCTTTGCGGCCCTCACGAAGGGCTTGCCAGGCATCGTAGCGCTCCCGCTGGCTCATGCGGCTGTGCAGCATCGCAATGCGCGGGCCGAAAATCCGGTAAAAGCGGCGTACTGTCTGGGGCGTAAGGGCAATCTCCGGCACCAGCACCAGCGCGCCTTTCCCCGCTTCCAGCGCTGCTTTCAACGCATGGATATAGACTTCCGTCTTCCCGCTTCCGGTAATGCCGTACAGCAAAAATTTTTGATACGTCCCGCTTCGCATGGCTTCCAGAATATCCTGAAGCGCGGCGTGCTGCTCCTCATTCAGGCCGGAAATAGCCTCCGGGTTTACGTCATAATCCGGCTCAGCGGCTTGCACCGGGCGGCTCTCTTTGGTTAAAAAGCCTTCTTCCTCCAGCTTTTTAAGCGTGTAAGCGGTGATGGCATCGCGGCCCAGCAGGCCCGCCGTGGGCGCCGGCAACAAATTATGCGCAAAAAGATGAAGGCCCGCCTGTTCCCATTTCAGCAACTTTTTGTCCTGCTTTTGTCGCGTCTTGAAGTATTCCTGCGCGGCTTCCCGCCCGGCCCAGACCCATACCAGTTCGGTTTTTTCCGGCTCGTTCATGGTAGGTTCTTCCCATATTTCCAGCAGCTTTCTGCGCTTCAGCGCGTTGATATGCTTCTTTGCCCCGTTCCAGCGCTGTTGGGCTTCGGCCAGCGAATACGAGGCGCGGGCGCTGACCTCATCATAAATTTGCTGCTCGGTTTTGGGCAGGCTGAGGATGCTGTTTTCGGCCGGCGGAACCGGGCGCAGCATCTGCACAGTGGTAAAATTGAGGCCGTTGGGCAAGGCGGCCTGTAATACTTCACCAAGCCCGCACACGTAAAAGCGGTGCATCCACTGGCACAGCCGCAGCATATCGGCACTCATCACCGGGCGGCTATCCAAAATTTTACGCAGCGGTTTGGTTGCGAAAGCAGGCGGGTCGTTATGAAGGCGAACCAGCATTCCCAGGGCAATACGCCCATGAAACGGCACCCAAACGCGCTGCCCCGGCATCAGGGCCGCGCGAAGCTCTTCTTCCACCTCATAGGTGAATACTTCGCGTACAGCCACAGGCAGGGCTACATCCGCAAAAAGTGGTAAAGAAGATTCGGGTGAAATAGCGCACATAAGTCAATTTCTACACAACAGGCTCGATCAGGCCTTTGTGGTTATTGCTGGTTTTATTGACTTCCGGACTGATGCGAAATACGCTCATATTTTCGGTCGGATAAGGGCGCAGCAGCGAGACCAGCCCGGCCTTATCCTCGTTAAGCGGATTCAGCCAGTAGTCGTAGTGGCGGGCATCCACAATAACGGGCATGCGCTCATGCAGCGGCTGCAGCAGGCTGTTGGCCTGGGTCGTAATAATGGTGAAGGTAAAAAGCTCTTCGCCTTTGTTGCTCTCCCAGCGCTCAAAAAGCCCGGCAAAGGCGAACAGCTCCTGATGAATGAGCCGGATATAGAACGGTAGCTTCCTATCGCTGCCTTCCAGCTTTTTCCATTCGTAAAAGCCGTTTGCGGGAATCAGACAGCGTTTCCGCTGAAATGCTTTTTTAAATGATGGTTTCTGATCCAGGGTTTCGCTGCGGGCGTTTATCATTTTAAACCCAATAGACGCATCGTCGGCAAACGGCGGCACCAGGCCCCATTTCATGAGGGTAATACCAGGCTGACGGGCCTTTCCGTAGAGCGCAACCGGCTGCTGCGCCCCCGGGGCGATGTTATAGCTGGCCGCCGGCTCCATATCGGTCTTGAAGGCGGCACCGAAGTGAGATTCGAGCTCAGATTTTGGACTGTAAAGCGTGTAGCGTCCGCACATTGTACTTTAAAATTAAAGGATAGTTGTTTGAAAACGGAAGGCGGCAGCCTTTCGCTCGGAAACCTATAAATTGGTGAATTTTTCAGTATTGTCAAGCGATGAATACAGCAGGTGGAACCTGTTCAATAGTTCCGGCATCCCTTTCGTTTCGGGCCCCATCATACTGGCAAAACAGAGGGCCTCGTGAGGCGGTTCGCGCTAAAGCGGCCTTGCGAACTTCGTTTCAGATGCTTGAGCGAATGCCGTAAATTCCAGCTTCCCTTTAATCTTCTTATCAGCTCGTTTTTCTCGTGTTTTATCGTTTCCTCCCGCTTGCGCCTCAGCGCCATGCCGGCTTTTTTGTGCTTTACGTATTGGTGGTATTAAGTGCAGTGCTTCCGCAAAATCTGCGTGCACAGGAAGAGCCCCGTGCCCGGCAGGTGCAGCAGGTGAACATACAGGGCAACGAAAGTTTCCCGGCCGTGGTGTTAAAAGATGTTATTGCTACCAAAGAGCCGTCTTTTTTCCGCCGGCTTCAATTTTGGCGCAGCGGAGGATTTGAGTTTTCTGAATTAGAGCTGCGGCGGGATGTTATTCGGCTGCAACGCTTTTATCGCCGGCGCGGGTTTTATGAAATCAGCGTAAACTATGAAGTGAGTGAAGGCAAAAACGCCCATCAGCGGGAGGTGCTGTTTATCGTTGATGAAGGCCCGCCGACGCGCATCCGTTCGCTCGAAGTAATTTATGAAGATACCCCGGAAGCACAAATTGAGGAGATTAAAGCCATGGATGATGTGCGCCGGGCCGACTCCCGCAACCCGCTTAAAGAGGGCCGGCGGTATGAAGCCGTACGGCATCCTGATGTGGAGGCGGCCTATCTGAACGCCTTGCGTAATTCCGGGTTTGCATTTGCTAAGGCCGAAATTGAAGCCACCGTCGATACGCTCGCGCGCCAGGCCGATGTTCGCGTGGTGATGCAGCCGGGAGAGCAGGCCTACTTTAATAACATCAGTGTGGAGGGCGATTTAAGCGTACCGGCGAAGCTCTACCGCTATCATTCGGGCATCCGGCAGGGCGATTTATACAGCTTGCGCAGCATGAGAAATGCCCAGCAGCTTGTCTTCCGGCATCCGCTGGTGCGCCTGGTTACCCTCAGCCAGCCCGAGCAGGCCGAAGGAGATAGCGTCGATATCCGCATCCGGGTGCGGGAACAGGCCCTGCGTACCATCGAGCTGCAGGGCGGGCTGGGCAACGAAGAGTTGGTGCGCGGGCAGGTTTCCTGGACACATCGAAACCCTTTTGGCAACGGATATCGCTTCAATGTAAGCAGCAGAGCCTCTTTCATTGAACAACGCGCTAATGTTGAGTACCTGATTCCCGGCTTTCTCACCCCGCGCAGCAACCTGTCTTTCTCGCCTTTCGGATTGCGCAAAAACGAAGATAACTTCCTGATTTATCAGGCGGGCATCACCAATAATTTATCTTATTATCGCAGTCAGAAGCTGGTAGGAAACCTCAGCTACGAATTCAGCCTCAACGATGAAGCCCTGAAAGATGTCGACGGAGCACGGCGGGATTCATCGCTGATTTACAACGTTTCGGCCGTGCAGCTTTCCGGTATTTACAACGAATCGGTAGGCAACCGCGGCCGCGGCTGGGCGGTGCGGCCGTTTGCCGAATTTTCCGGTTTTTTTAACACGGGCAGCATTGTGTACCAGCGGTTTTCCCTGGACGTACGCCGCTTTATTGATCTCAGCAGTACCACTAAACTTGCCTTGCGTACCGATGCCGGCCTGCTTTTTTCGGGAGATCCGTTCGATACACCGGCCAATATCCGGTTTTATTCGGGGGGAACCAGCTCCGTGCGGGGCTGGTCGCGCCGGCAGCTCGGGCCCAAACGCGCCGTGGTGGACGATGAGGGCGACTTCAGGGAATATCTGCCGCTCGGCGGGCAAAGCATGGCGATGTTTAATGCCGAAATTCGTCAGGAGCTGCCCTTCATACTAAACGGCCTGCAGATTGCCGCCTTTCTGGACGGCGGGCAGGTATGGCTTAACAAACAAGATACCAACCTGCGGGAGCTGCAGTTCGGAAGCGGCGGCGGATTTCGCTACATGTCGCCTATCGGGCCGGTGCGCATCGACTTAGGCTGGAAACTCAATCCCAGCGAGGAAGATCTCAACAGCTTTGCAAACCAAAACTTTGGCGGTGTAAACCGTTGGGCGATACATTTCAGCATCGGGCAGGCCTTTTAAACAAATTATTATAAATTATGAAATTACCACGAATACTATACAGAAGCACTTATAAAAAGATTGATTTCTTTATATTGAAGGCATATTCACGGCAATTGTGAACGTATTTTAACACCTCGTTACCATCATTCTAAACAGCCATCACTATGAAAGCCTACACCGAGCTTGTTAAGCGCGTGCTTGAACACGGCGTGCGCAAGCCAAACCGCACCGGCATCGATGCAATAAGCAGTTTTGCCGAATCCTACCGCGTAGATTTACAAGAAGGGTTTCCGCTGCTCACCACAAAAAAAATGCAGTTCAGATCGGTGATGCTCGAGCTGCCGGTTGCACGGAATATTTGCTTCCGGGGTAGTTACTGGCGGGGCTTCAGCTATTTCTTTATATATATTTACACCGGAGAACATT
>JBMCPG010000060.1:0-7118 GCA_048626035.1 Cyclonatronaceae bacterium | reverse complement strand
CTCCGGTTCAGAGGGGTAGCGCTCCGAGTCAAGCCGTTCTACAATGGCTCCGCCGCCGACGGTAGTGCTGAACTCCGGCGCTCCCGGCCACTGATACTCGGCCTGAAGTTCGGGCTTGTTGTAATACTGACGGAAGCTGGACGCATCGTAGGCCTGGCCGTCATCCTGGAAGCGCAGGTCGCTGGTAGTTTCATAAAAGCTGCTGGTCCAGCTTGCCTCCAGGCGTAAATCGGGGCTCGGGCGTAGCTCCAGCGCCGGGCGCAGCAGGAAATCCCGCTGATCACTTTCGATGCGCAGCAGGCGGGGGCCATTGCCTTCATCAATTTGATCCTGATTGCGCTGTGCTTCATCAAAATAGCGAAGTTGTGCACTCAGCTTTGCGCGTTCGCTAAAAGCATACGCAGTATTGTAACTGATGGTAAAATTCTCAAAATCTGGCACCGTTTGGGCGATTGCCTCTGAATTAAGCCGGTAGCCGCCGGAGCGGTTCAGATTTGCAAAAAGTTTATGACTCCAACTTTCAGAAGAATAGGAAGCATCAGTACTTAAATCCAGGGTATTATGGCGGCCATAGCGCGTAGAAAGGCCGCCGGAAAACGCATTTTGCTGCGGTGTTTCGGTGATGATATTGATCACGCCGGCCAGGGCATCGCTGCCCCAAAGCGCTGAAGACGGCCCTTTCACGACCTCAATCTGCTCCACGTTTTGTACAGAAACGCGGGTTAAATCCAGCGTGCCAGCCGTGCGGCCAATTACCGGGCTGCCATCGATCATAATAAGCGTGTAATCGGGATCAAAACCTTGTACTTGAATGCCTGTGCCATGATCGTGCACCAGCTGCAATCCGGTCTGTTCGCTCAGCACCTCATCCAGGCGCATACTTCCGGCCCGGCGTATGTCCTCAGATGGAATTACATTTACTGGTAAACTGACTTCCTCCAGATCTCGCCGGGTACGCGTAGCCGTTACTACTACCGTTTCGGCATCATATACGGCAGAACGCATAGTGAGACGTAGCGCGCCATCCTCATCGACAGCAGCATTTTCGCTTTTGTCGCTTAAGTCACTTGTAATGAGTAGCCGGCCGTCGTCATCTTGGGCAAAAGATAAACGGGCTTCAAACTCAAGGGGCTGATAGCCTACGCGAGTGCCTGAGACCGAAAACAGAATCTCTTGCTGGCTCAGGAAGGCGTTCTCATCATCGATTGTCAGGCAGAAATGGCCGGATTCATTGGTAATAAGCTGCTCTGCATGAGACCCGAGCCTTACGTTAAGATGCACATCAGGCAGGGGCGTACCGGCCGCGTTCTGCAGCGAGCCACGCATGCCTGGCCGCTCGTGATCTGCACAAGCATCGGCCTGGCCGTTGGCGATAAGTGGATTCAGTGCCATAAGAAATAAAACGACGCTTGGCAAAGCGAGCCGGCGGATCCGCCGGAAAATAGAGTAATAGTACCGCATAGAAATAATTACAAATAGAAGCAGATGAGAAGTAAAACAAAGAGTTGCGTTTTTCATAGATGCTGCGTAAATACTGGCTCAAGTTTAATTAGACTCAATCCAGATAAAAAGATAAACCAGCAAATCATGCCTATTAAACGCCGCAGCAAGATGGCTACATCTTGGCTCATGCATAGTTTATGATGCTACTGAACACCTTAACCCTTTGATAATAAATGCCTAATAAATATGTGAAGCGTAGCCGAATAAGCGAGGCTAAATTCCGGGAGCTGATACGCTATTTTTGTCTCGATCTGACGGCCGTGCAAATCACGGAATTAAGCGGGCTCAACCGCAATACGGTGAACCGCTATTTGTGTGAAGTGCGTGGGAAAATTGTGCGCTACTGCGAGCATGTGAGTACCCTGCCAACTCAAATAGATTGTAAGGATGAGCACTCTGAACGCTGCGTGCGCGGGATTTTAATTAAAGAGCAGCAGGGGCGGATGTTTACGGGCCTGGTGATGCTTTCACATGAGCTTATGGCAGAAGAAGGCTGGTTAGAAGAGCTAAAGGCACGTATCAAAGAGTTTTCGCAGTATGATATGCTCATTGTTCCGTCAACCAATACGCAATTGATGCTTCATGCTGATGCGGTGCCGAGAGCGCAGCTTCGCGGTAAGATGAACCGCATCAAGAGTTTTTGGGGCAGCACCAAGGCCCGGCTGTCGAAGTTTAAGGGGCTGCGCCGCTCCACCTATGAGTTGCACCTCAAGGAATGTGAATTTCGCTATAATAACCGCGGAAACGAGCTGTATCCGCTGGTGCTCAAAATTCTGCGCCGCGACCCTATTGAATAGATTTAATAGTCATGTACCAACTCCGGAGGCCGGTAAATTTTGCTTCATCATGACTAATTCAGAAGCCTGTGGCTGCCTGCATCATGCTGTAGATGTATGTACTAAAAAAAAGACGGCGCATGAACATGTCATCCGCCGCCTTTTTAAGCGTAATACCCGGGCTTACATCAATTCATGATCATAAATCGTAGTTGAAGCTCAGCTTAAACGTACGTCCCGGATTCAGGGCGCTGTTGGTGAAATAGGTGCCCGCATCTTCCTGATACTGCACTACGCTGTAGTCCAGCAAATTATCCACGCTCAGGGAGGTGCTGAAACGGCTGCTGAAAGTTTTGCGCACTTTGATGCTCATGTCCGGCAGGGGCGTTTCGCTTTCCAGGCGGCCTGCATCGTCGAGCCGCCCGTATATTTCATAAATATCGGGCGTGGCACCAGAGCCGTTGGCGGCCAGGCGCGGGCCGAACATGTTGGCGTAAATGGCACCGTCCCAGCCCCTGGCGGCATTATCATAACTTAGCGTCAGGTTCACCAAATAAGGCGACTGGAAGGGAAACGGGCGGTAATCTTCGATAGAGGGATCGAGCTGCCGGCGTACTTCCAGCTCGTTCTCGCTTAAATCAACCCGGGAATTAGTGTAGGTGAAGTTGGTGGAGAATTTGAAGTCTTCCAGGCGCTGTGAAATGAAGCCCAGCTCTTTGCGCATTTCCAGCTCTACGCCAAACAAGCGTCCGTTATTGGTGTTAATATACTCATACTGCGGCTGGTCGGTAGCTACATCCAGCTCGGTTACAATTGGGTTTTTGAAATCTTTATAGAAAAGACTGATGGCATACAGCTCGCCGCCTTTAGGAAAGATCTCATAGCGCAGGTCAAAATTGCTGATATTGGTGAGCTCGATATCGGGGTTCCCGATAATGGGGAAGCCGCCCAGCAGGTCGAAAGAAGCAAACGGTGCCAGCTCGCGCATATTAGGCCGGGCGAGCGTTTGGCTGGCGCTGAGGCGAAGGTTGGCGTTTTCGCCCACGGCATACACCATGTTGGCCGAAGGAAGAATATCCACCTGGCTGATTTCGCCGGTATCATTGCTGCCGGAATCTACAACGAAATCGGTGTATTCCACGCGGGCGCCGCCAAATATTTTGAGGCGAGAGGTGGCGTCCCAGACGCCCATCATATAGCCTGCCGAAATGAGTTCATTTCCCGTGTAGCTGTTTTCCGGGCGGGTCTGATCCCGGTAGGTGAGGCCGAGGATAGGGGTGCCGTTTTCGTCGCGGCCAAGAATGCCGGTATTTTCTTCGTCAAAATAGCGTTCAAAATCGCCGCCGGATTCGCCAATGCTCGTAAAGCCGGGCGCTTCGGGATTGGTACCATTGTTTTCGAGCTGATACCGGAATTCATCAAATTCACGGTCTTTACGAGTAAACACGCCACCGGTTTTCACCGACAGATTGTTTGTGATCTTATATTCTACATCCAGTTTTCCGCTGATCTGGTTGTCTTCAAGATCACGGAAGAAGTGAAACGGAAGCTGTACTTCACGTACAAAGAAATAGCGCCCGTTTGTATCAACCGGGGACCCAAGATAGCGCGTGTTGGGTTCGTATTGTGTGCTGTACACAAAGCCCCCCGACCAGTTCACTTCCAGCTTATTGGATATGTGGCGGCCCTTGAGCTGGTTATTGAATAGCTCGCGCTGCATGAAGGAGATCACGCGGTTATTGTAGGTACCAGACGAAAGCGCACCGGGATAGCGGCCGTCTGTCATATCCAGCACGGATTCTGTCGCGCTATTGTTGTACACAGAAGTAAAAGTAAACTCATGATTTGATTTAGGCTGATAGGTAAGCGAACCGATAAAACCGTTGTTTATATCATTATTGCTTTCAATACCATCGTTCAGTAGAAAATTCTGCATACGCGTGCCACTGCCATCTGGAATACGGGCGCTGTAATTATTGATCTGCCGCTCATCATATTGTGTGTAAGAGTTGCTGTAATTGATGCCAAGGTTGAAGCCAAGCTGCTGTTCGCCCCTTGTGAAACGATTTCCTAACGAGACATTCAGGCTGTGGTTAAGGCCAGGGGTGCGGTTTTGAACATGAAAGCCGCGCTCCGAAAAAGAGCGCATGGTTTCATTGAAGTCCGTTATTTCTGAATCGCTGAGCTGATCGTTCTGAATGCGTACCAGAAAAGTGTTCAGGTTGGTCAGAAACTCATTATTTTTCCAGGATGATTCGCGGGCCCGGCTGCCGTCATCATAACCCAGGCGACGGTAGCTGTTGTTGATAGGATCCCCCAAAAAGTTATCGCTGAAGGTGGTCTGATCGTTAAAACTGACCGAAGATGAAAGCGATAGGTAGTACTGGTCGGGCAGGGATTGGGTGGTTACATCGACCGCGCCCCCGCTGAAGTTGCCGGGCAAATCGGGGGCAAAGGTTTTCTTCACCACTACATTATCAATCATGCTGGTAGGAATAAGATCCAGACTGGCGCTGTTTCGGTAGGGATTGGAGGCCGGCAGGGTGATGCCATCCATGCTGGCAATGCTGTAGCGGTCGCCCAGTCCGCGCATCACAATATATTTGCCGTCTTCGACCGAAGCGCCGGTTACCTGACGCATAGACTCAGCCGAGTTGCCAAAACCGATGCGACTCATTTCTTCGGAAGAGATGCCATCCTGCACCGATAGGGATTTGCGCTGCAAGCGCAGCAGCGAAACTTCGTTGTTATCCACGCGCCGGGCCGAAACCACGACCTCATCGAGCTCTTCTTCGGTACTTTGCATGGAGATATCCAGGCGAGTTACCTCTCCGGCGGTTATATTTACGTCTTCCATTACTACCTTTTGATAGGTAACATAAGAAAATTCGACGGTGTAGGTTCCGGGCTGTAGCGAAATATTATATCGCCCGCTCACGTCGGTGCTTCCGCCGGTGGAAAGCTCCGGAATAAAAATATTGACGCCTATCATTTCTTCGCCGGTTTGGTCATCCACGATGATACCGGTGAGCGTCCCGTTTTCCTGTGCCCAAAGAGATGTCGGCAGCAGTAAGGTGAAAAGGACTATTGCCTTAAGCAGGAATGACATAGACCGGTTGAGCGTCTTAACAGATGAAATGTGCGGCATCATCTTGTGCAAACAGAGTAGGGACATAAAAGTGTGTATTCTAAGGTTTATCAAGCGGAAATGCAGATAATTTTGTAATAAAAAAGCGGCAGGGAGTGCGGCCAAAACCCGTTTGGAGCCGCCGTAAAATCAGTCGGAATTTTATGATTCCCATGATTTCTTATCGTTACCATTATGTTATGTTTATGTAAACAAAAAGAGGAAGCAACCGCCGGAGCGAACACTTCCTCTTTTATAATGCTGTGCCTGCAAGAGAATGCAGGATTTAAAAGAACGGCTGTTATTCAGCCATGTAGCCGTAGCGGGCAAGCGTGGTCCAGCCGGAAATCCACAGCGGCTCGCCGGGAGCGAAGGCGCCAATGTAGTCCGTCTGATCTACGACTTGAGCATCAGAGCTGCGAATATCCTCGGCGAAGGTAGCGAAGGCGCTGTTGCCGGGCATGGGATCCAGCGTGCCACAGCCTACGGTACGGCATACGCCGGGAAATTGCGGGTCATCAAACACATTTGAATAGTCGGTGGTAAGCCAGTCGGCGATGGTACTACCGTCGGCGTCACGCACGTTTTCGCTATCGGTAACAACAATCATATCGGCTATGCTTGAGGCATTAGCCGTGTACCACATGTTGCCGGTTACGGCCGCACCGTCTCCATTCACATTATTGACGGTTTTGTCGTAGGAGTCTTCGGCTTCGCCGCGGTCTTCAATTTCAATGCCTTTTCCGTTGGCTTCGGCAATAATTGAGTTGTAAATCGAGTAGGCTGATCCATCACGCATGATCATAGCAGGGGAATCGTCACTGCGGCCGGAGTAGTCGTATCCGTGGCCCAAAAGCGTCATGTTATACATGCGGGCCGTGGAATAACGAGGCGCATTATCAGGCTTGCCGCCGTCCCATTCGCCAACGTGGTCGCCGCCATTACCGCCTTGCAGGGCAAACAGATACTGGCCAGTACCGGTCCAGCCAAGGTCGAGGTCGAACGAATCATCTTCGGAGAAAGCTACCGAAATATGTTTGATGTTTACGGTGCCGCCGAAAATTTCGATGCCATCATCGGCAGAAACAAAGATATCGATATATTCCAGGGTCGTTCCGGCACCTACGCCGCCCAGGGTCAGGCCCTGAATTTCATCGCCCGGGCCGATTTCAGCCCCGCTAAAGCGAATGGAAACATACTTCAGAATACCAGAGCTATGGTTTTCTTCAGTTCCGCCATACTGTGCGCGTTCTTCTCCGTCGGGGATACCTTCAATCTGAATGGCATCGGTATTGCCTTCAGAATATACGGGCGCATTTCCCAGAACGATTAAGCCGGCCCAGAGCTTGGAATTGGTCTGGTTCAGGGTAATCTCGCCACCAAGCGGCTCATCATCCAGCTCGGAGGTAAAAATGATGGGCGCATCGGGAGTTCCTTCGGCGTTGATGGTAGCATTGCGCGTAATAATTAAGGAAGTTTCGTTGCCTTCAGAGACTTCAGAAGGTTGAGAAAACGCCTTGATAACTGTGCCGGGCTCGATATCGAGCGTGCTTTCTCCTTCAACAAACACGTAACCATCAAGGTAATACACCGAGTCGGCAACCAGCGAACGGTCTTCGGTGATAGGGCCGGAAAAGATCACACCGTTATCGACAATACGGTCGGCATAAGGGTGTTCGTCCTCAACCGGAGGGTTTACAGGATTGTCGTCG
>JBMCPG010000059.1:0-7156 GCA_048626035.1 Cyclonatronaceae bacterium | reverse complement strand
CATGGGGTAAGCATCAACGTCTATAGCCAGGAGGGACAGGGAAGTACCTTCAGTTTTCGTCTGCCCCTGCAATCAGCTAAAAGCTGAACAAAAGACCGCGTTTAAAAACGGCCGCTATTCCTCAGATGGCTTCCTGAAGCAATAAAAAAAGACTCCGGAACCCCACTATAAAGCTACATAACGTAGTATAAATGAGGCATATAAGCCCGCATTTATATACATGCGGATGGGTGCCAAACTGTTTTATATCCTGCCAATAGATGTAAGTCAGCAGGAACATCAGAAGCATAAATGCTATTCCTAAAGGTTCCATAATGCTGGTACACGAATTTTGATTTCAGCCCGAATCGGTGCAAAAATAAGGGCCTTTGTATTTATGTGATATACTGCTTATACAATGTATGTTATGATGCGGAGTATTCATTGTAGATATAGCCGCATTCATCGAAGATAAAACGCTATTCGCCGAAATATAGTCTGCGCCAGGGAAGCGTAAAGCAAAGGGATACCCACTCATCCGGCGCAAAAACAGCGCCGGCACGCGAGCAGAATACGCGCCCGCCTCTTGTCCCCCGTAAAAACTTTGTTAGGAAGCTGTAGCAATGCGCATAAAGGAAGCTTTTGCAAGCATTTCCATCCACTTAAAGAGCTACTTGAGCCGGCTTAAAGCCATATCAAAACCATAACAAAACCATATCAAGACCATATATATATGGTTTTGATATGGCTTTGTTATATCCCTGATACATGCTTGATACAGCTCTGGGTGCTGTTTGAATCGAAGCAATACAAAAGTTGGCTATAAAGAAAGCTCCCGCTACATCTTCCTTCTCCTTTTCCGCACGTTTGTGGCGCTTCATCTGTATTCGCTGGCTTGTTCTTTCTATATTGGCGCTGGCCCGGTCATTATTTTTCTTTAACAGACGTGGATTTTTATTGTGATGGAGTTAGTGAGCAGCAGCGTACGGCGGAGTATCAACAAGGCATTTTTGAAGGAGCCGGTGGATCGCCCGGCGTTTGAGGCGTTTACCTCGGCTCTGGAGGAGCTGATGCGCGGCATTGAAGCGGCCGAAGCAAAAGAGGAGCGGGAGGAACATTTCAAGTTTTTGCTGCCGCCCTTTTTTAAGGCCGTCGGCTTTGAGGGCTATTCCATTAATACGAGCAGCACCATTGATCTGGCCATTTCTACGGGTCGCCAGGCGGCCGATCCGGTGGGCGTGCTGATGGAGGTGAAGCGGCCTTCCAATCAGGCGGAGATGATTTCGCGGGAGCACCTGAACCGCAAGGCGATGCATGAGGCGGTGTTGTATTATCTGGAGCAGCGGATCGGGCGGGGGAATACGGATCTGAAGCACATCATCATTACCGATATGCAGCAGTGGTTTTTCTTTGATGCCCAGGAGTTTGAGCGCCTTTTTTTCCGGCCGTCGGGCCTGCGGAATGCCTATCACGACTGGAAGGAGAAGCGGAAAGTATCGGCTTCGACCGCGTTTATGTATGATGAAATCGCGGCGTTTATCGACCGGAGTGAGCAACACATTCGCGGTATTTACCTGCCGCTGCCGCCTGTGGCAAAGCTGCTGAAGGGCAAAAAAGGCAGCGATTATGAAAAACGGCTGATTTCCCTCTTTAAGCTGTTTTCGCCGGTGCATCTGCTCAAGGAGCCGTTTGCCAACGACAGCAACAGCCTCAATAAGGCGTTTTATGCGGAGCTGCTGTACATTCTGGGCCTGGAGGAAACCAGGGAGAAGAACGCGCGCTACATTCAGCGGGCCGCCCCGGAGCGCCGGCAGCGCGGTTCCATCATCGAGAATACCATCCGGATTCTGGAGGGCGAGGATGTGCTTTCGACGGTCAAAAACCTGCGCAGCAGCTACGGCAGCCGGCGGGCCGATCAGCTGTTTGGCGTGGCCATGGAGCTGGGCATCACCTGGATGAACCGCATTTTGTTTCTGAAGCTGCTGGAGGCGCAGTTGTTTCGCTATCACCGGAAAGACAAGCGGTTCCGTTTTTTGAATTATGAAGTCATCGACGGGCTGGACGAGCTGAACAAGCTGTTTTTTCAGGTGCTGGCCCGCAAAGAAGCCGACCGCCCGGAGGACATCACCGAGAAGTTTGGGCATATTCCGTTTCTGAACAGCTCGCTGTTTGAGCTTTCGGCGCTGGAGCGTAATTCCATGCGCATCAACAATCTGGATGATCATGCCGAAATGCCGGTCTATGCTAAAAGCGTGCTCACCGAAGCGCGGGGCAAGCACCTGAATACGCTGGACTATTTGTTTCGCTTTCTGGATGCCTACGACTTTTCGGCCGAAGGCTCCGAGGAAATCCGCGAGGAGCGCAAAAGCCTGATTAACGCCTCGGTGCTCGGGCTGATTTTCGAGAAAATAAACGGCTACAAAGACGGCTCGTTCTACACGCCGGGCTTCATCACCGAATATATGGCCCGCGAAACTTTGCGCAAAGCCGTGGCGGAGGCTCTCTCGGATAAAGCCGGTGCAGCCCCCGCTGACTTCACCCAAATCCATAACCGGATTGGCCGGGAGATGTCGGTGGAGGAGGCCAACCGGCGCATCAATGCCATCACCATTTGTGATCCGGCGGTGGGCTCGGGGCATTTTCTGGTGTCCTGCCTCAACGAGATGATTGCCCTCAAGAGCGAGCTGGGCATTTTGTGCGATACCGACGGGAAGGTGCTGCGCGGGCTGGAGGTATCGGTGGAAAATGATGAGCTGATCATCGGCTGGGAGGAGGAGGAGCTGTTTGAGTATGAGGTCGGCCATACCTGGCGCGGCACGCGGCTGACCGCCCGCCGGGTGGCGCCGGATAAAGAACGCGTGCAAAAAGCCCTGTTTCATGAAAAGCGGCACCTGATCGAAAACTGCCTGTTCGGCGTGGATATCAACTCGAATTCGGTGAAAATCTGCCGGCTGCGGCTGTGGATTGAGCTGCTGAAGCGGGCCTATTATAAAAAGGAGCGCGATTATATGGAGCTGGAAGTCCTGCCCAATATTGATATCAACATCAAGCAGGGCAATTCGCTGGTGAGCCGCTTTGGCCTGGACGCGGATTTGGGCGCGGTATTCCGCAACAGCGCGCATTCGCTGGAAGATTATAAAGCCGCCGTCCGCGCCTATAAACACAGCGGCGAACGCGGCGAAAAACAGCGCTTGCAACAGCTCATCAACGAAATTAAGGGCGAGTACGCCATCACCCTTACGCAAAACCGGCCGATCAATAAAAAGCTCTCGAAGGCGCGGGGACAATTAGCCCTCATGCAGGATGATGACTTATTTGGCGACATCAAATTTTCCAAAAAAGACGTGGCGCAGCAGCAAAAAAAGGTGAAGCAGCTCGAGGCGCAAAAGGCGGAGGAGGAAAGCGGCGCGTTTTATCAGCAGGCGTTCGAATGGCGGTTTGAGTTTCCGGAAGTCCTGGATGAGGAGGGCCGTTTTTCCGGCTTCGACGTGGTGATCGGAAACCCGCCGTATGTGCGGCATGAGGCGTTTAAAGACCTCAAACCGTATTTACAGCAGCGCTATGGCGTGTATCAGGGCACGGCCGATTTGTACAGCTATTTCATTGAGCTGGGCATGGACGTGCTTCGGCAGGGCGGGAACTTCCATTATATCGTGGCCAATAAATGGATGCGCGCCAATTACGGCAAAGCGCTGCGGAAATGGATGCAGCGCGAAGTAAATATAGACGCGATTTATGATTTCGGGGATTTGCCGGTGTTCGATGAGGCTACGACGTATCCATGTTTGTTGCAGCTCAGCCGGAGCGCGCCGTCGGCCTCGTTTCAGGCGGCCAATATTGATACGCTGGAATTCAGCACGCTGGATAATTATCTGCACGAGCACCGCTTCACTTCCGACCAGCACCGGCTGAAATCCGACGGCTGGGCGCTCATAGAGGAAGCCGCCCAGCGCCTGCTGGACAAGCTCAAAAACAACGGTCAGCCGCTCGGCGAATATGTGGATGGAAAGATTTACAGGGGCGTATTAACCGGCCTGAACGAAGCCTTCGTGATTGATGAGGACACCAAAACGCGCTTAGAAGCAGAAGACCCGAACAGCGCGGACATCATAAAGCCATTTTTAGCCGGAAAAGACGTGAAGCGATACCAAATACCGGAAGTCAAAAAATATCTGATTCTCATTCCTTCCGGCTGGACCGATGAACAAACCGATGAAGCCAACAAATGGAGCTGGTTCCAAAACGCCTATCCGGCTGTTGCAACATACTTGTCCCAATTTGAAGAAAAAGCCCGCAAAAGATATGACAAAGGCAAATACTGGTGGGAATTGAGAGCCTGTGGATATTATGATGAATTTGAAAAGCCAAAGATAATAGTTCCGGCTATTGTTAAGTCTGCAAATTATGTTTTGGTTTCTTATAAAAATTACTCAAACGATAAAACTACTGTTATAGGAGTAGATGACAAATATCTACTCGGTATTCTAAATTCCAAAGTATCAGACTTCACTATATTCAATATTTCATCTACAAAACAGAACGGATATTATGAATATAAACCCATGTATATAAAAGATATCCCCATCATAACCCCACCCGATAAAACTCGCGCGGAAATCGAGTCCTTAGTCAACCACATTCTACACAAAAAATCCCAAAATCCCGAAGCCGACACCCGCGAGGAAGAGGCCCGGATTGATGCGCTGGTGTACGAGCTCTACGGCCTGAATGAGGAAGAAATCGCGATTGTGGAACATTCATAGCCCACGATTTAAATCGTGGGCTATGTATGTGGGCTACAGATTCGCAGGCTGAGAATGGCGCAGCACCCATCACCTGAAACCCAAACCTGCTACCGCACAATCTTGAGCCCCGCCATGCGCACCAGTAACTTTTTCTGGCCGTAGTCTTTGAAGAAGACGGTAACTTTCATGTTGGGCCCGGCGCCTTCACGGCCTACAATTTTGCCCACGCCGAAGCGCTCATGGAACACCTGAACCCCTACGCTCAGGTCGGCGGCCGATTGTACATCATACGTGGTGCCCTCAAAGCTGGCCTTGGGCGGCGGGGCCGGACGTGATGCCTGTGGCGAAGTGCCGTTTCCACTTCCGGAAGGCGTTCGCCGCCCGCCCGCAGCTCCTCTGCGCGGCCCGTTTCGGGAGGCGCTGCCGAAGCCCCGGCGGATTTCCTGTCCGTCGCCGCCCTGCCGGATCGTAGCTCCGGTCTCGGTACGCACTACGGCCGTATCTACTTCATCCAAAAAGCGGGAGCGCTTCATGGTTTTACGCTCGCCAAACCGGCTGCGCTGCTTCGCAAAGCTGAAATACAACTCCTTCTCCGCCCGGGTGATGGCCACATAAAACAGGCGGCGCTCTTCCTCAAAATCGGCCTCCTCGCCGTTGCGTCCGCCCATAGGAAACAATTCCTCTTCCAGCCCGACCACAAACACCACCGGAAATTCCAGGCCTTTCGAGCCGTGCACCGTCATTAAAGTTACCGCCGGCTGATTCTCATCATAGCCATCCGTATCGGAATACAGGCTGATTTCCTGCAAAAACGTGCTTAAATCCTTGCCGCGCTGCTCTTCGTGCTGAGCGATGGCATTGATCAGCTCCATCACGTTTTCCCGCCGCCCGAGCGACTCCTGCGAATTTTCCTCCACAAACTGCTTCACATAACCCGTTTTTTCCAGCAGCTTGCGCGTTACGTCCACCAGGCTGCTGCTGTCATCTTCCAGCAGCTTCCGGCAATGCTCGATGATGTACACAAATTCCTTAATCCGCGCCTTGGCCGGTTTGTACACCTTGATGCTATCCACCTGCCGCAGCACCTGCCAGACCGGCTCGCCCGTGCCCCGCGCATGATTTACCAGCGTTTGCATGGTTTTGGCTCCGATGCCGCGCGCCGGCTCATTAATAACCCGCAGCAGCGCCTCCTCATCATTCTCGTTCACCAGCAGCCGCAGATAGGCAATCACATCCTTAATTTCCTTGCGCTGATAAAACGAAAGCCCGCCAATGAGCTGATAATTGATGCCTTTGCGCCGCAGCATTTCTTCAAAAACCCGGCTCTGATAGTTGGTGCGGTATAAAATCGCAAAATCATTGTAGGTGTAGCCCTTCTGCAACTTATGCTGATTCAGGCGGGACGCCACGCGGTTGGCCTCGTCGAACTCATCATAATTCTCCAAAAGAGTGATGGGATCGCCCTTCATATTCTGTGTCCACAGCGTTTTTTCGAGCTGCTTTTTATTTTGCTTGATGATGGAATCGGCGCAGCGCAAAATGGCCTTGGTAGAGCGGTAGTTCTGCTCCAGGGGAATCTCCTTCGCCTCCGGATAATCCACCTTGAAATTCAGAATATTGGAAATATCGGCCCCGCGAAACGAATAAATACTCTGGGCATCATCGCCGACCACGGTAATATTTTTATGCCCGGCCGCCATCATCTTCGCCACTTTATACTGCGCATGATTCGTATCCTGATACTCATCAATGAGGATATAGCGGAAAAACTTCTGATATTTTTCCAGCACCTCGGGGTGCTTTTCAAACAGCTCGATGGGCTTGATGAGCAAATCATCGAAATCCATGGCATTGCTTTGCAGCAGCCGGGTGAGGTAGATGGGATAGACCTGCGCGGCCAGCTCGTCGGCCGGCGTTTTGATGAGGCGCTCGTTGAAGCGGCCCGGGGGAATCAGCTCGTTCTTCGCCCCGCTGATGCGAAAGCGCACATCCTTCGGCTTGATTTCCGAGGTATCCACGCCCATTTCCTTCATGATGGCCTTGATGGCGCGATCGCTGTCATCGCTGTCATAAATACTGAAATCGGAGCTATAGCCCAGCTTATCGGCTTCGCTGCGCAGAATCCGCGAAAACACCGAGTGAAAGGTTCCCATCCAGAGCTTGCGGGCCGGCGGACCGATCAGGGTTTCGATACGCTCGCGCATTTCGGCGGCCGCCTTATTGGTGAAGGTCAGCGCCAGAATATTCCACGGGCGGGCCTTTTGCTGCCGCAGCAAGTAGGCAATACGATAGGTCAGCACCCGGGTTTTGCCGCTGCCCGCCCCGGCGATAATGAGCAGCGGGCCATCCCCATACGACACCCCGGCGGCCTGCTGCTCGTTCAGGCCTTTGAGCAGATCGGCCGCAGACGGCTGTTTTTGAGGGACATTGGC
>JBMCPG010000058.1:0-7162 GCA_048626035.1 Cyclonatronaceae bacterium | reverse complement strand
TTTAACTTCTACAACGGCATTGACGCGCTCCCGGGGGGACGGCATATTCGGGGGAGCTTGCTTTCCGGGCTCCGGCTTCTTCATATCAGGGAAGTAGGCGCCAAGGCCACGGCCCAGTACTTTTTTAGCCATAAAACGAACGTTTATTTTATCGTGTAAAGCTGTAATTAGTCTGTTGAAGTGCGGTCGGAGGAGTTAATGGCCGGCGAAATCCAGCTTTTGTTATGGCTAATCAACTCTTCGGCAAGGGCCAGATAATGCTGGGCGCCTTTGCTCGTAGAGCTGTAAAGCAATACCGGTTTGCCAAAGCTGGGGGCCTCTGCAAGGCGAATATTGCGGGCAATAAACGTCTCAAATACTTTATCGCCGAAGTAGCGCTTCACCTCATCAGCTACCTGAGCCGAAAGCCGCGTGCGCTGGTCGTACATGGTGAGAAAAACGCCCTCTATTTCCAGCCGGGAATTTAAATGCTGCCGCACGATTTTGATGGTATTCAGGAGTTGGCCGAGTCCTTCGAGGGCAAAATACTCTGCCTGCACGGGAATGAGCACCGCATCGGAAGCCGTGAGTGCATTAATAGTGAGCAACCCCAGCGAAGGCGGGCAGTCAATAATGATAAAGTCGTAGTTATCGGAGACTTCTTTGAGCGCTTTTTGCAGAATATGCTCGCGGCGGCTGCGCTCAATGATTTCTATTTCGGCCCCGACCAGATCAATATGGCTCGGCAAAACGGTTAATTTTGGGAGCTCGGTGGGCACAAGCGCCTCTTGTATGGGTATATCATTCACAAGCACATCATAAACAGAAGCATATCCTTTTTCCAGTTCTACACCCAGGCCGCTGGAAGAATTGCTCTGCGGGTCGGCATCAACCAAAAGCGTAACATACTCCAGCGCGGCAAGGCTTGTAGCTAAATTGATGGCGCTGGTTGTTTTTCCTACTCCGCCTTTCTGATTTGCTATAGAAATGATTTTACCCATAAAAACAACGGCCGGTTAAATTTGGATTCATAAAAGAAAGCCTGTCAACATGTTATATCAAGGTGTGAAATGCTGATATCAAAATACAAAAAACCCGCTTTCCGAGGAGATGATTTCTAAGAATCTTCACGGAAAACGGGTTTTTTACAGCAAAACTAAAGGCTTATTCAGGCCCGGAAAAAGGAATAAGTAAGCGTTGCGGAGGAGTTTTCAGCGCATGTTAGCGCCGTTGGTGAGTTGGATATCCGGCGTAGAAGGGGTGTTTTCCTGAACAGCGGCTTTATTACTGCCAGAATAATCATAAAGAGGAATCAGGGGATTGATATCCAGGCTTAGATTGCTGGCAGCATTTCCCAAAATGCTATACGATGGTTGCCCGCTGCGAATACGAAGGTGTAAAATCCTATTTTCATCTATCCATGGTTTAACGGCAGCGGCTGTATTTTCAGGCAGTTGTTGCAGCTGTGTACTTGTGGTTGCCGAAGGCCTGCTTTCCGGCTGCTCATAGCTGAAATCTGTAGCCGTATTTGTTTGTGAAACACCGGCCGGGGTAAAAATTTCGCCAGCTGCATCGGGCGCCGCTGTCGAGCTTTGCTGGAACTCGGCAGAGTATTGATATACCCCGTAGCTCAGGCTTATGATAAGCACGGCCGCAAGCGCTGCCGCCGTATAGCTGGCAGAAGCAGGCAGCGAAAACAGCTTGATAACCCGCGAAGAATGATACCGGTAGTCGGCATGTTCCCGGGCCTGCTGCAAAATTTTCTGCTGCACGTGTTTCGGCGGCTCATGCTCGGGCAGGCGTTCCAGCTTGCGCAGGGTGGCACGCATGCTTTCGACTTCGATGAGGGTATCATCATCTTCGGCCATGGCGCGTTCGACCAGCATGATCTCGGAAGGATCCAGCTCGTTCAGCACGTACTTCAGGCACAGCTCATCATTCGCGTTGGGCATATTCGTATTCTTTTCCATTTTCCTTGTCGAACATTTTTCTCAAATTAATCAAAGCATATCTCATTCGACCCAAGGCAGTATTTATGGAAACATCGGTTAATTCAGCAATTTCCTTGAACGACATCTCATAATAATGGCGCAACATGACGACCTCCCGCTGTTCTTTAGGCAGGCTGTCGATGTGCTTCATAAGGCTGTTTTTTGCCTCACCAAACTCCATATCGTCCTGCGCACTGGGCGTGTCTTCATCCTGAAGACGGTCGTAAAAATTATAGTCGGCATCATCGTTCGGGGAACTCACATCCACAAAACGCTTTCGCTTACGAATGTGGTCGATGGTTGCATTGTGGGCAATACGCATCACCCAGGCAATCCATTTTCCCTGCTCGTTGTAAGTGTCATCCATTTTGGTAATGACCTTCGTAAAGGTTTCCTGAAAGATGTCGTTAGCCGTTTCCTGGTTTCCTACCATACTGTAAATGTAGGAATATATTTTATTCTGATGACGGTTGAGCAGCTCGCTGAACGCTAATTGATCCCCTTCTTTGCGGAAGGCACGAACTAACTGCTGATCATCCATTTCAGAATATTTTGGGTCGGATATGTTATTTACTGACAACGTGGTTTAAAAACGGGTTATGTATTTTGATATTGCTTCGTGCTTCCGGCCAAATTGCTGTTCACTGTTGCCCGGGGTTTGTATAGCCAGGAGCGCGTTTGCACCTGCAGTAGCACCTTGTATTAAATTAGGCTGTAGGCTTGCTAAAGGGGGTTTTGCAACAAGCAATAAAACTAATTTAAAATATTCAACTTATAAAACAAGGTTTACGAGCGATGCGTTCTGAAATTTTTATGCTGTTTTACATTCATAGTACAAAAACTATACCAGTTTTTGTAGCGCGCTGCGCCATAAGGCTGTGTGCCTGCGCTAAGTCTGTCCATTACCTGCTGCAGCGGCCCCGGAAAGCTACTCAATTTTCTTGCAAGCACTATTTTGCAGCCTTATCGCTGGCTTAGCTAAATTAGCATGAGCTTTTTATGAAGGCAGCAAAATACGCATTACCTGAAGAAATCCCAGTTTTTTTAGTGTATGTTATTGCGGGCAGAGTGTACAAATTTAGGACAATTGCGGCCCCGCTCCGGGCTTGAACCCGGCTATTCGCGGCTCGTTTCCGTAAGGGCTTCTGCCGCCGGTGAATCCTGATTTTGCTCCCGGAAATAATTATAAATAAGCCGCCCGGTTTTAGCTCCCGCTTTCAGCTCCAGCTCTTTTAAGGCAGCTTCTTTGATGCGCTTCACCGAGCCGAATTCGCGCATCAGTTTTTGGGCCGTTTTAGCGCCTATGCCGGGTATTTGCTCGAGCTCGGAGCTGAAGGTGCGCTTCGAACGTTTATTCCGGTGATAGGTGATGGCGAAGCGGTGCGCCTCATCGCGAACCCGCTGCATGAGTTTGAGCGCAGAGGAGGTTTTGGGAATCATGATGGCATCTGCTTTGCCGGGCAAGAAGATTTCTTCCAAACGCTTGGCCAGGCCTACTACCGGAACCTGCCCGTAAAAACCAATTTCCTGAAGGGCCTCCACGGCGCTGGAAAGCTGGCCCTTGCCGCCATCCACGACAATTAAATCAGGCAGTTGCTGTTTTTCGCGCATCACGCGGCTGTAGCGCCGGATAAGCACTTCTTTCATGGAAGCAAAATCGTCGGGGCCTTCCACGGTTTTGATGCTGAAACGTTTATATTCCGATTTGCGCGGCTGCCCGTCCACAAAGCACACCATAGAGGCTACCGGATCGCTGCCCATGAGGTTGGAGTTGTCGAAACATTCGATACGGCGCGGCAGGCGGTCGAGAAATAAATCGCGTTTCAGGCTTTTGATGGAATGCGGCACGAAGTCTTTCTCGGCTTTTTGCTTTTGCAATACGTAGTCGCCTACAAGCAATTTGGCATTCGAGGCCGCCATTCTTACAAGCTGTGCTTTTTCCCCGATTTTAGGCTCTACCAGCCTGACTTTCTTCCCGCGCGCGCTGCTTAAAAACTCCATCAGCGGTTCGGATTCTTCTAAATCGTGGCTCAGGTGTACTTCGTCCGGCCCTATTCCGGCCGTTGCCCCGGTGTAATAATCTTCCACGAAGGCCTGCAACAGCTCCGCATCATCCTTTCCTTCTATATTTTTGATGACTTTGTTGTGCCGGCCAATCAGTTTGCCTTCGCGTACTTTAAACAGCACCCCGCAGGCTACGGCCTGTTCCCGGTCGCTGTGCACGGCAAATACATCCCGGTTAATTTCATCGTTGGTTACCATCTTCATTTTTTCGCTGTACTTGCGCAAGCCTTCGATGCCGTCGCGAAGCTGGGCGGCTTCTTCAAAATCCAGCGCCTCCGCAGCGATCTGCATTTCTTCCTTCAGCTCGCGAATCAGCGAGGCGGTGTTGCCGTTGAGCAGGCGCACCACTTTTTTCATGCGCTGCTGATACTCTTCCAGCGGCAAATCGCCGGAGCAGTTTTCGAAATAATCGTTGAAGCAGCTGTGCCATTTCGGGATGCCCCGCGCCGGATTCACGTGCCGGGGGTTGCACGCACAGGTGCATAGCCCGAAAACCCGCCGGATGGTTTCCAGCATGCTTTTCATCTTGCCTACATGGTCGTAGGGCCCGTAGTACTTGCTGCCGTCCTTAACAATCGTTCGGGTGGGAAACACGCGCGGCCGCTCATCGCGCGTAACGCAAATATAAGGATAGCTCTTGTCGTCTTTCAGGGCCACATTGTAGCGCGGCTGATGCTTTTTGATGAGGTTGTTTTCCAGAATCAGCGCTTCGGCTTCAGAGTCCGTTACAATGATTTCCACATCCCGGATTTTGCTTACCATCAGCCGCAAACGCCCGCTGTGGTTGCGCGAATCCTGAAAATATGAGCGCACCCGGTTGCGCAGCTTCACCGCTTTGCCTACATAAATGATGCTGTCTTTTTCGTCTTTAAACTGATACACGCCCGGCTGCATCGGCAAATGCTGTAGTTTATACTCCAGGGCTTCGTGCTCGGTATAGGCAGACATAGAAAAAAATATGAAGAAATGTAGGGTGAAAGCGCCCGTTCAGCTCGCTAAAATAGCGCCGACTTCATCTTCCACAAAGTAGAATCCGGCGGGTTGATTCACCAGCCAGCGGGCCGTTTTCAGCGCTCCGGCGGCGAATCCATCCCGGCTGCGGGCCCGGTGCGTGAGCTCAATATCATCCCACTCCGAATTAATGCGCAACTGATGTTCGCCGAAAACATCCCCCAGGCGCTGCGAACTGATCCGGAACGCGTCGGTATCTGCCGTTCCGCGCTCCGGCACGCCATAACGGGTCTTTTCCGGCTTGCCGGCCCCGGCCAGAAACTGTTTCGCCAGGGTGATGGCCGTCCCGCTCGGGGCGTCGGCCTTGCGCGTATGGTGCACTTCATGCAGGGCGGCATCAAAGCCCTCGGCATGGCCCATCAGCCGGCCGGCCTCCCGGGCCAGCTTCATAAAAAGCTGTACGCCCAAACTAAAATTTGAGCCATAAACCACGCGGCCATCATAGGTTTTAATAAGGGATGCCATCGCGGCCTGTTGCTGCTCGCCGAGCCAGCCCGTAGTTCCGATAACCAGCGGGGTTCCGGTCTTTAAGACGGCCTCGGCGTGGGAAAGAACTACATCAGCATGGCTGAAATCGATGGCGGCCTCTATTCCCGAAAAGCGTTCTTCGGTGATGCCCGAGGCGTTGGCGTTGTTTTCGCGGCCCAGCAGCAGGCGGCACTCAAAGCCCAGCCCGGCCGAAAGCTCGCTGATGCGCTGCCCCATGCGGCCGTCGCCAATCATGGCAAAAGGCAGCTTCGGGGACATATTCTGCTTAGATTCTGGCATAGATTCCAAATTCCGTTAAGGTCTAAAAAACTTACTTCGTGCTAAAAAACGCGTCGTGCAGCGACTGAACGGCCTCTACGGCCTCATCATTTTCGACCACTACCGACAGGTTGATATCGGAGCTGCCCTGCGAAATCATGCGGATGGGGAAGTCGGCCAGCGCATCGAAAGCTTTGGCCGCTACGCCTTTCGACTGCATCAACTTTTTGCCAACCAGCGAAATCAGCTCCTGATTATAATAAACATTCACTTCGGCAAGATCCTCCAAATCGGCCCGGATAGCGTCCAGGGAGGTTTTGTTATCTACCGTTACACTGATGGAAACTTCGGAAGTCGAGACCAGATCAACCGAGACTTCATGCTTTTCAAAAATGGCGAATACTTTGGCTAAAAAGCCCCAGGCCAGCAGCATACGCGACGAAATAACGGTAATTACCGTAATATCTTTTTTGAAGGCGATGGCGCGCACCGGCGTATCGGAGCGCACATCCGAAAAAATGCGCGTGCCGGGATGCTGCGGCTCAAAGGTGTTTTTCACATATACGGGAATATTTTTCTCTACCGCCGGCTGAATGGTAGCCGGGTGCAGCACTTTTGCGCCGAAATAAGCCAGCTCAGCGGCCTCACTAAAGCTCAGTTCATCAATGCTGCGCGTATGCTGCACAAACCGCGGATCGCTGGTGTACATGCCGCTCACATCCGTCCATATTTCGATTGCTTTTGCATCCACACACAAGCCCACAATACTGGCCGTATAATCGGAGCCGCCCCGGCCCAGCGTCGTAATAAGACCCTGCGCATTACTGCCGTAAAAGCCGCCCATTATGGGAAACTTTCCTTCTTCAGAATAATGGGCAATCCGTCCGCTCCGCGCGGCTACTTCCTTCATATCCGGGCTTGCACCGCCAAACTCGGAGCTTGTTTTCATTATTTCGGCCGCATCAATCCATACGGCGGGCAGGCTCAGGCCTTTGGCGCATTCGGCCAGTAGAAACGAGCTGAGCCGTTCGCCAATGCTCGAAATTACGTCCATAGATTTGTCGGATAGCTCGCCCAGTGTATAAATGCCGAGCAAATAATGCTGCAGGGTTTCAATCATCTTATTGATGTGCGCCAGGCAGCTATCCACGCCTTCGGTGTGCGCATCGGCTTCCTGCTGCTCAAAAAACGCGTTTATCAGGGTGATGTGCTTTTCTCGCAGTTCTTCGGCTATGTGCCGGGCGGCTTCCAGATCGCCGTTGCGGGCCGTTTGGGCGGCCAGAATAAGGCTGTTGGTTGTTCCGGACGTCGCCGATACAATGGTGATGGTGCCGGGGCCGGTAGCCCGGATAATATCTAAAATCTGCTTC
>JBMCPG010000057.1:0-7173 GCA_048626035.1 Cyclonatronaceae bacterium | reverse complement strand
AGTCGTGATAACGCCACAGGATTCCGAATCGAAGCGGTAGGCGTTTTTAGTATAGCCGATTTCACGAAAAGTTTGCCGGGCGATGTCCTGCACATCTACATAAGCATTGGTGCGAACTTCTCCGGAAATAACGGCCAGGCCTGTGGTAACCAGGGTTTCGACGGCCACGCGCGATTTAGGGTCTTCTCTGAGCAGCGCGTCTAAGATGGAATCAGAAATTTGATCGGCTACTTTATCGGGGTGTCCTTCTGATACAGATTCAGAAGTAAATAGGTTTTTCATGTATGCGATAGGTCTTTATTCAGGTTTTTTGAGTGTGAAGGCTTCCGCTCAGGAAGCAAAATCGAGGGGATATAAGATATTGGCAAAACTTTCTTTGAACAGTTTGAATTGCCCCGAAGTGGTAAAACAAACCTTCAATTTACAAAATTAAATAGACAAAGTTTTAGATGATGCTTTTGTAAATGCCTATAATAAGCTTATAATGCATCCAAAGGACTGTAACTGCTAATTAAAGCTTTAGCTGCATAGTCAGCTTTATACCTATGGTTTGTAAAGCCGCAACCCAAACGTATGCCGATATGTTCATGCTGCGCCGTTTTTCCGGGCTGGATGAACGCCGGGCAATGCGCTTTTAGCCTGCTTTACATACTCCCGGGCGCTTAAACACGAATTGGACACATGTGCCGCCTGCGATACATAAGGCCATCAGGGAAAGCAAGAGCTTTTACCCGATTTTTAATTCTATTAGGAATAATAGGTATTGGGCAGTAAAATATGTATTAATAATATGATTAAGGTGTTCGTCATATATAAAAATTAACTATGCTTATGGAAGAATCTCTGCTTACTTCGCCTCTTTTTCTTTGGATTGCGGGAAGCCTTTTCGGGCTGTTGCTGCTTTTCATGTTCGTGCTTTTTATGATGAGCCGCAGCCAGACCTTTACGCGGCCCTATGCCGTTGGCTGCAAAGGCGAAGCCTGCGACGTATATCGCGAGCGGCGTTCCGGGTTTCTGCGCGCCTTCGATTTTATGTTCAAAACCAGGGCTTATAGCTGCCAAAGCTGCCGGAAACGTTTTATCCGGTTTAAGCCGCCGCAAGAGTCCTCTCCGAAGCACTCCGGCCGGCACCAAACGGCCGGCTCAAGGAACTCCTGAGCTATCCGGGGTTGAATAAATCGCCGGCTACGCCCTGAGGCTTTACGCCCATGTATTCAAACGCCTTGCGGGTAGCGGTACGCCCTTTTGGCGTGCGCTGTATGAAGCCTTCCTGAATCAGAAACGGCTCATAAACTTCTTCTATGGTTCCTTTTTCTTCATTGACGGCCACGGCCAGCGTACTCAGCCCCACCGGCCGGCCTTTCTGCTGAGTCGTGAGCACGCTCAGAATGCGGATGTCCATATCATCCAGGCCGTTGGCATCCACGTCCAGGGCATTCAGGGCTTTATCGGCGAGGGTATCGGTGATTTCAGCCTGCCCGTCCACTTCTGCAAAGTCGCGCGTGCGGCGGATCAGGCGGTTTACAATGCGCGGCGTGCCCCGGCTGCGTCGGGCGATTTCGTAGGAACCTTTGTCGCTGAGGCCGATGTTGAGGATGCGGGCGGTTCGGGCGGCAATTTTCTGAAGCAGGGCCACATCATAATAATCCAGCCGCAGGTCGATGCCAAAGCGTGCGCGCAGCGGAGCCGTAAGCAGGCCTTTCCGGGTAGTCGCCCCAATTAAGGTGAAGTGCTTCAGCTCAATCTGCACACTGCGGGCATTGGGGCCGGAATCAATCACGATATCCAGCTTGAAGTCTTCCATGGCCGAGTACAGGTACTCTTCCACGATGGGATTCAAACGGTGAATTTCATCAATAAAAAGTACGTCGCCTTCTTCGAGATTGGTGAGCAGCCCGGCCAGGTCGCCTGGCTTTTCGAGCACCGGCCCGGTGGTCGGGCGCATGTTTACGCCCATCTCGTTGGCTACGACGGCCGCCAGCGTGGTTTTGCCCAGCCCCGGCGGTCCCGAAAGCAGCACATGATCCAGCGACTCGCCCCGCATCCGCGCCGCCTTGATAAACACGCTCAGGTTCTCTATGATTTTTTTCTGCCCGACAAACTCCTCCAGCCGCAGCGGGCGCAGACTCTGCTCAAAAGAATCTTCCTTTAAATCGGCATTCAGGTTGGGATTGGACACGGGGTGGCTATGTTAAATTTTGAATGGTGAGTTTTGAATGATGAGTCCGCGGGTGCCTGAAGTAGGGGCGAATAATCATTCGCCCTTTGTTATTTATGGCTGGATTTTCGAGTATTGCAGAGGTCAGCAGTCAGAGGTCAAAGGTCAGAGGTCAGAGGTCAGAGGTCAGAGGTCAGGAAAATGTTGCGAAATACGAGATATGTCAAGGAAAATCCTAAACCCTAAACCCTAAACCTTCAACCCTAAACCCTAAACTTATTACTCAAACGGGTTTTCGCCCATCACGAACCAGGCGAAGGCGTAGCGGTCGGCCCATTCGTTGATGACGGATTCGGTGGAGCGGCCGGCGCCGTGTCCGGCTTTGGTTTCCACGCGAATGAGTACGGGGTTGTCGCCGGCGTGCTTGTCCTGCAGCTCGGCGGCGTATTTGAAAGAATGAGCCGGAACTATGCGGTCATCATGATCAGCGGTGGTGATCATCGTGGAGGGATATTCGGTGCCTTCTTCCACCGTATGCACCGGCGAGTAATTCAGCAAATATTCAAACATTTCCTCGCTCTCTTCGGAAGTGCCGTAATCGTAGGCCCAGCCGGCTCCGGCCGTGAAGGTGTGATACCGCAGCATATCCAGCACGCCGACGGCCGGGAAGGCCACGGCGGCTAAATCAGGCCGCTGATTGGCTACCGCGCCCACCAATAATCCGCCGTTGGAACCGCCGGCCATAGCCAGCTTTTCGCTGGAGGTATAGTTTTCATCAATCAAAAATTCGGCAGCGGCGATAAAATCATCAAAGACATTTTGCTTGTTCATTTTGATGCCGGCCCGGTGCCAGCTTTTGCCGTATTCCCCGCCGCCGCGGATGTTGGGCTGTGCGTAAATACCGCCGTTTTGCAGCCAGTGCAGCCGCGTGATGGAAAAGGACGGACGCAGACTCACATTAAAGCCGCCGTAGCCATAGAGATAGGTAGGATTGCTGCCATCCAGCTCCAGGCCTTTTTTATGGGTGATGAACATCGGAACCTCAGTCCCGTCCTTGCTTTCATAGAACACCTGCTCGGTAACGTAGTCTTCGGGGTTGAAGTCGATCTCGGGGGCCCAGTACAACTCGGAGGTGCCGTTTTCAATATCGTAGGAAAAGATGGCCGAGGGATAGACGAAGGAGGTGAAGTTGTAGTAAAGCCGTTCATCATCCTTTTCGGCCGAAAATCCGCCGGCCGTGCCGATGCCGGGCAGCTCCACGCTGCGCACCAGGCTGCCGTAATAAGTGTACTGACGAATTTCGGTTTGCACGTCAATCATGTAATTGGCGAAGAGGTAGCCGCCTCCGGTGCTCACGTTCAGCACGTGCTCGGTTTCCGGAATGACATCCGTCCAGTTTTCGGGCTCGGGATTCGCCATGTCAGCTTCCACGAGCCGATAGTTGGGCGCATCAAGATCGGTGTAGATAAGCAGGCGGTCGCCGTCGATATCAGTGACGCTGTGGGTGTGGTCGGTGTTGCCGACGATAGTGCGGAAATCGGCATCCTCCTCGCGCAAATCTTTGATGTAGAGCTCGTTTCCGCTGGTGCTCACCGCCGCGCTTACAATCAGATAGTTCTGGTCGTCGCTTACGCTGCCGTTCACGTAGCGCCGGGGCATGTCTTCGCCGCCGAACACCAGCTCATCTTCCGATTGCGGCGTGCCGATTTCATGGAAATACAGCTTGTGCATGTCCGTCATGGCCGAAAGTTCGCTGCCATCAGGTTGTTCGTAGCTGCTGTAGTAAAACCCTTCGTTGCCCCGCCAGGAAATGCCCGAAAACTTGATATTGGTGAGCGTATCCCCGACGACTTCCATGGTTTTGGTATCCATCACAATCACTTCGCGCCAGTCGGAGCCGCCGATGGAAATGGAGTAGGCGGCCATGCTGCCGTCTTCGGTGAAGCTGAGGCCGGCCAGCGAGGTCGTGCCGTCTTCCGAAAACTCGTTAGGATCCAGAAACACCTCGGCCTCCCCGCCCAGCTCGCGCGAGCGATAGACCACGGAATGATTCTGAAGCCCGTCGTTGCGCGTGAAATAATAGTAGTCGCCGTTTTGAGTGGGCGCACTTTCGCGCTCATAATTCCAGTCGGCCTGCAGGTCTTCCCGAATCTGATCGCGGAAGGAAATCTGCTCCAGAAAACCGAAGGTTACTTCATTCTGTGCCGCTACCCAGGCGGCGGTTTCTTCCGACATATCATCTTCCAGCCAGCGGTAGGGATCGGCAATTTCGCGGCCGAAATACGTATCGGTAACATCGCCTTTGTGCGTTTCCGGATATGGAAGCAGGCGAATGCCTTTGTATTCGTGTCCGGGCGTTTCGGCCGCCATTTCTGAAGAGCCTTCCGGAGCTTCGGTTGCGGTTTCCTGCTGCTTGCAGCCGGTAAGCAAAATCATCATCAAAGAAAAGCAGAGAAGGGTAAAAACAACGGGTTTCATAAGGCAGTGTGATATTATGAATCTTGAGGCCGGAAGCAACCCGGCAGAAAAAGCGTGATTATTCGCGATAATGTACAAAATTTTGATGCATATGCATAGTAGGAGGGCGGGTGATGTGGCCTTGCGTTTTGGCTTAATTTAAGGTTCCGGGGGCGTAGCGGAAATTTCTTACCTTTTGTGCGGGCAAAAGGTAACCAAAAACCGCCGGCTGGAAAAAAAGGCTAAACTGCACTCCGTTCCGCTAAAAGAAACCAATGCTCCGCTACTTTCCCAGCAATTTTGTCCGTTTCTCAGCGGAGTGGTTTCTTTCTTAACGCTCCACTCCGCAGCAGTTCTTAACGCCTTTTTTTCACAAGGCCGGATTTCAGGAGTGAAAAAATGCCTTCCAAACAGCCTCCTAAGCACTAAAAACTCATTTTGAGCAGCTCAGCTTTGAAGGCTTCGTAGTCGGCGGGCATGCGTACGGCTTTTTTCTCGCGTTTGTGCAGTTTTTGCAGGGCGGGCGGAAGGGTGATGCGCTTGCGGATGGCTTCCGGCATCACGTCGCCGAACTTGGCCGGGTGCGCGGTGGCCAGCAAAATGCCGGGCCGGTTTTCGGATGATGCGCCCCGGTAGCGTTGCCAGGCTTCGTAGCCTACGGCGGTATGCGGATCCATGATGTAGCCGGTTTCGTCGTATACCCGCTGCACGGCCGCCGTGGTGGTTTCATCATCTACCCAAAACGCGGTGATGCGCTCCCGGATGCGCCCGTGCTGCTTGCCAAAAAGCGCCAGCATGCGCGTGAAATTGCTCGGGTCGCCCACGTCCATGGCGTTGCTGATGGTGCGCTCCGACGGCCGCGGCCGGTAGCTTCCGCTCTGGATGTAATCATAAAACGTGCGGTTGCGGTTGCTGGCGGCGATAAAATGATGAGCCGGCATGCCGGTTTCGGCGGCCAGCAGCCCGGCGGTGAGGTTGCCGAAATTGCCGCTGGGCACGATAAAGACCGGATCGGCGGCCTGCGGCTGACGCTCAAATAGCTGGGAAAGCGCCCGCACGTAATACACCATTTGCGGGAGCAGCCGCCCGATATTGATGGAGTTGGCGGAGGTCAGGCTGAGCTTTGCCCGCAGCTCTTCGTCCACGAAGGCCTGCTTCACCAGGCGCTGACAATCATCGAAAGTGCCATCGACCTCGAGTGCCATCACATTACCGCCCAGCGTGGTAAACTGCTTTTCCTGCAGGGCGCTCACTTTTCCGGAAGGGTACAACACCCACACGGTGATGCCCTCCACGCCGTAAAAGCCGTCGGCGACGGCCGCGCCGGTATCGCCGGAGGTGGCCGTGAGCACGTGCAGCTGCGGCCCGTCGTCGCGGAGCAACTCGGCCATGAGCCGGCCCATGGTGCGGGCGGCAAAATCTTTAAAGGCGAGGGTCGGGCCGTGAAACAGCTCCAGAACGTGGGTCCGGGCGGCATCATCTAAAGGAATAAGCGGCGCGTCAAAATTGAGGGCGTCTTCCACAAGGGCCTCAAACACCGATTCCGAAAGCACCCCGTCCAGCCAGGGCCGCAGCAGCACTTTTCCGATTTCGGCGTTGGAAAGCGGCTTACTGCGCAAGTGCTGCCAGAATTCGGGCGCAATTCTGGGGATGTGGTCGGGCATGTACAGCCCGCCGTCGGGGGCGAGGCCCCGGCGAAGGGCTTCGGGGAAGGCTACGGCCGGAGAAGCATCATTTACGGAAGAAAACTGCATAGCAGGGAAACTTGTGGAAATCAGGAAAAATGAAAAATGGCGCATTGAGGGGAGCCGGATGAATGCATCGTCCGGCTGATGAAGATAGCATATTCGCCGCACAGACGCACGAGCACGATTGACCAGAAAAGCGGACTTATTTATGATGATTTTTGCGTTATTTTGGGCAACATCATCCAAAACAGATTTTTTATTCACTTTAGACCCTGCTATTTATGAAGTCTGATTCGACGACAGCACCCTTTTATAAAACCATCGGCCTGGCGCGGGAGAACGAATCGCCGGAGAATCCCGGAGCTCTGGAAAAGCGCGTGGCCCTGATTCCGGCCGACGTAAAAAAGCTGGTTGAGGCAGGCTGCGAGGTTTTTGTGGAAGAAGGCGCGGGCAGCGGTGTAGGATTTACGGATGAGGAATACCGCGCCGCCGGAGCTGGAATTCAGCCAACAGAGGCGCTGTATGCCGACAAAGACCTCATCATAAAATTCAAAGGCCCGGCGATGGAGCATATCCCGCTGATGCGGCGCGGCTGCACGCTGTTTTGCATGGCGCATTTCCATTCGTTTCCGGAGCGGGCAAAACTGCTGGAAGCGCATCAGATTACCGTTGTGGCCATGGAAAATATCGTAGAAGCACCCGCGCGGCAGAATGATGATGACATTCTGGGGCGCATGGCCGCCAACGCCTGCATGGAACCGGCCATAAGGTTTGGCATTCAGCAAAAGCGCTCGGTAGCGGTTTTGGGCTACAGCGAGCGCCTTAAAGGTATGATTCGCCGTTTCGCCAACCTGAGTCCGGCCTGGCTGG
>JBMCPG010000056.1:0-7194 GCA_048626035.1 Cyclonatronaceae bacterium | reverse complement strand
GAATAGCCATACGTATAAACACGTCGCTTCCGGGCTCGGCCAGCTCCCCAACCCCGGCGACTACCAGCAGCGAAACCATAGCTACCGGCCCTACGGCTACATGCCGGGAGGTGCCTAAAAACGTATAAATGATCAGCGGTACAATCGAGGCATAAAGCCCGTAAACCGGCGGCAGGCCTGCAAGAATAGCATAGGCCATGCCCTGGGGAATAAGCATCACGCCTACGGTGAGGCCGGCGTTAAAATCCCCCTTAGCATCTTCTTTCTGATACCGGCCGATCCAATCCAGAAAAGGAATATAGTTCTTGAGCATAATGTAAAAAATGAGTGATGGCTTCCGCGCCTGAATAAACCAGCGAAATGCTGAAGCAAATCAGGAACACTAACATCATAAATGGATATAAAAAAAGCCGGTTTCCCCGGAATTCGATTCGGGAAAACCGGCTTAAATATAGGCCTTATCTCCTTTCACAGAAGATGAATTAAGCGGTGGCAGCTCCTTCTTTAGCCTGCATATAGGCCGTAAAGTCGTCGTCCACAAGTTTTACATCGTGGCCTTCGCGCTTCAGGTAGGCGCTCGATACGGCCGAGCGGCCGCCGGTCTGGCAGTGCACCAGCTTGGTGCCTTCAGCCGGAATCTTGGCCTTGTTGTTGAACAGGCGGGTATGGGCGAAGTTGAGCGCGCCATCAAAGGCTTTTTCGTTGAATTCCGTGCTCTTGCGCACATCAATAATTTTAGCTTCGGAATCGGCCGCGGCCTGCTGCTCCATTTCTTCGAAGCCAATTACATCCAGCTTTTCGAGGGTGCCGCCCTGCGCCTTGTACAAGTTCAGGTCGGCCGGAGTGATGTAGCCCTCTATGTGATCCAGCCCGATGCGAATAAGGTCGGTAACCGCTTCTTTGAGGCGATGCTCTTCGACAACGAGGTAGATTTTTTCATCCTCGTCCACAAACGAGCCGGCAACCGTGTTGAACTGCTTGTTCATAGGGGAAAGCAGCGATTTGGGCAGGTGCCCGGCGGCGAACTGATCGCGCTCGCGGGTATCAATAATGGCTACGTCGCGGCCTTTTTCGGCCAGCTTTCCGACTTCCCGCAGGGTGAGGTGGCGCGGATTGGGCAGGCCGTTGAGCACGCGCGGGCCAATTTTGTTGTCGCGCTTCATGCGGGCAAAATACATGGGCGGCTCGGGCTGCCCTTCCAGAATAAATTTAACGAAGTTATCTTCGGAGGTAGCCGATTTCAGCGAATTGTTGAAGCGCAGCTCGTAGCCCACCGTGGTTTCGGGAACGGCACCGAGAGCTTTTCCACAGGCGCTTCCGGCTCCGTGCCCGGGCCATATCTGGATATATTCGGGTACGCTTTTGAAGGCTTCTACGGTTTTGAAGAGCGTGCGTGCGGAAGGCTCCATGACGTGCTCCATGCCGGCGGCCGATTCCAGCAGATCAGGACGGCCCACATCACCTACAAAAACGAAATCGCCGGTGGCCAGGCCCATGGGCACATCGGCGGCGGCGCCATCGGTAATGTAATAGCTCAGGTGCTCGGGCGTGTGGCCGGGCGTGTGCCAGGCTTTCAGGGTGATGTTTCCGATTTTAATTTCGTCGCCATCATGAAGCAGCTCATAATCGTAGTCGCTGCCCATCAGCCATTCGTATTTCCAGTCGGCATCGCCTTCATCGGAGCCATAAACTTTTACGCCGCGCTCCGCAAACTCGCGCAACCCTGAAATATAGTCGGCATGGATGTGGGTATCCACGGCTTTGGTGATGGTCAGGTTCTCGCGGGTAGCCGCCTCGATATACTGATCAATATCGCGCATGGGGTCGATAACAACGGCTTCGCCGGTGGCCTGACAGCCAATCAGGTAGGAGTATTGGGCTAATTTATCATCAAAAAATTGTTTATAAAACATGGTGTATTCCTTTTTTTGAGGGGTTGGGTGATGGTAATAATAAGGTATTGAAGGGAAATGCGGCCGCTTAGTGCGGGAGCTTGCTGCGCAGCGCACCGTAAGTGTAGGTACCCAAAAGGGCCGCCGCGATGGGAACAATAATAATGGTGATGCCGCTGCCTAAAAGGGCGAACATCGGACCGGGACAGGCTCCTAAAAGGGCCCAGCCGAGCCCGAAAAGGCTGCCGCCAACAATGTAGCGGGTAACTTGTGAAGGATCTTTGGGCGGAATGCTTATAGGATTGCCCTGTATATCGGTAGCATTAAAACGCTTGATGAGCTGTATGGAAATCATGCCGACCACAATGGCCAGCCCGATAATGCCATACATGTGGAAGGCATCGAAGCGGAACATTTCCTGAATGCGAAACCAGGAAACGACTTCAGATTTCATGAGCACGAATCCGAAGAAAGTGCCTGCGGCTAAATATTTTAAAAAATCTTTGAACGAAAACATAATTTTCTTGAATGCGCGTGGTAAAAAAAATTGAAAAGGCTTGACTTACAGAATGAACGGATAAATAACGTAGGTCATTAGAAGTCCGCCGATAAAGAAGCCGATAACAGCAATTAAGGAAGCAAGCTGAAGATCAGACAAGCCCGAAATGGCGTGCCCGGAAGTACAGCCGCCGGCGTAGCGGGCGCCAAAACCTACCAGAAAGCCGCCGAGTACGAGCACGCTCAGGCCGGTGCCGCTTCCTAACGCATCCCAGCTAAATAAATCGGCCGGCACGAAGCCGCTGAAATCCTGAATGCCGAGTGCACGCAGATCTTGCACTGTGGAGGCAGCCAGGGCAATCGGTTCGGGGTTTGCAAATACCAGCCCGCCAAGGAGGCCGCCCAAAATTACACCAAGCAAAAAGGTCAGGTTCCAGGTGCCGTTTTTCTTCCAGTCGTAGTTGAAGAAATCTACGTTACCTACATTGCAGGAGGCGCAGACATGCCTGAGGTTTTCGGAGATGCCAAACATCTTTCCGCCCAGCATAAGCAGCATGGGAACGGTCAGGCCAATAATCGGGCCGGCGATATACCAGGGCCAGGGTTCATACAAAAAGTCGAGCATAGTGGTGTTCTGAAAAATAGAGTTTAAAAGACGTTTTTTTGTTTAGCTGTTGCAAATATACAACACTTATTACTACTTGTCAATACATGTTTTTATTTCAGGTTTCACAAAGCTTGAAAAGATCTTTTTTTATTCATTATTCACGGCTGCAAACGAGGTAAAAAGCGGAATTATTATATAATAGGGCGTTATTTTAGGCATCCGGGATGCTTTTTCCGGTTTTTCAAGGAAAGCAGAAGAGGGACAACAATCTTGTTAATACATGTATTGTATTATCAGGAAATATGTTGTATATTAGCATCAACATCATACAAGTGTACCCCCCATGTGCAGGCGCCTTTGCGTTATGCTTTTTTTTGATGCATTCCACCCGCGACCCGCAAGATTACTTTATTATTTATGGAGCTTAAAAACAATATTCCCCGGCACGAGCAAATCAGCAACTGGCTGCGCGATCAGATCAGTAAAGGCATTTATACCAACGAAGAAAAACTGCCCTCCGAGCAAGAGCTCTCCAAGAAGTTTGAGGTGAGCCGTGTTACGGTGCGCCATGCGCTGCGCACGCTGGAGACCGACCGGCTTATTTACCGCTGTCAGGGCATTGGCTCGTTTGTGAAGCCCGGCAAAACCACGCCTAAAATGATTCGCCTCACCGATTTTATGGAAGATATGCGCGAGGCGGGAAAAGCCGCGCGCTCGGAGGTAACGGCTCTCGAACAAGAGCCGGCCTGCGATCTGGCGGCCCATCATCTTAACGTAAAGCCGGGACAGCAGGTGCTGCGTCTGGAGCGCGTTCGCTACGGCGACGGCGAACCGGTAGCGCTGGATATTACCTGGTTTCCCATTTTTTACGGGCAGCTTATTGTAGATCACGATTTGGCCGAAGACACGATTTACCGCATTCTGGAAGATGAGTATGAAATCCCCATCACCCGGGGAAGCTACACCATACAAGCTTGTCTGGCCGATGCGCGGATTGCCGGGCATCTGGGCATCCGCAAGGGCGCGCCGCTGCTGCTCTTCGACCGTAGCTCTATGACCATCAACGATAAACCTGTATATTTCCAGCGGCGCTATTACCGGGCCGATAAAATAAGCTGGCAGGTTAATCTTGAGCGCGGTGCCGGCGAAGCGCCCGGAAGCGACCTTCCGCTCAAGAAATTTGCCCCCGTTTTCCGCTGATGCGGCCTTTTTCATTCTTTAATTTTTAGCATGATGGCCTACGATTCCAGAAAGGCTTCTTCCGATAAACCGGCGGCCCACCGCCTGCCTATGAGCGTGCGCGACTACGAGCTGGATGTGCAGGGCGTGGTAAATAACGCCGTATATCAGAACTATTTTGAGCATGCCCGCCACAGCTTTCTGCGCCATGCAGGCATCAATTTCGTGGAACTGCACCGTCAGCAGATCGATGCCGTTGTCCATAAAATTGAAATACAGTATAAAAAGCCCCTTCAGGCCGACGACGACTTCGTTGTATGCACAAGAGTGCGGCCGCAGGGCGGCGTGCGCTTCATTTTTGAGCAGGAAATTGAGCGGGTGGGCGACGGCGTAATCACTACAACGGCGCGGGTAACGGCCGTCTTTATGAGCGATAAACGCCCCATCCGCCCGCCGGCCGGGGTTATGGCCGCCGTAGCGCCCTACATCACCCCGGTTTAATGGCGCACGGGCGCATTCTTATTAGAATTACTCTGCAGAATCCTGTATTTTCGTTGCAGTTGCTATGAAAAACATTCTGTAACGTGCATGAGCGCAGCCGCAGGGCGCGCCGTTTTTTTCAACGGGCGCGCTTTTTCTGTTTAGTATGATGTTATTTCGGGCTTGTTCCTGTTTTTTTGCTGCGCCGTTATGCCCCACTTTCAACTCTGATTCCACTGTACATGAAGTCTTCTGATGCAAGCGGAGCCGTATCCCAAACCGCTCCATCCACCGGCCCAGATTCCAACCCTTCTCCGGCCATCCATACGAACGGCGCCGGCTGGTCGCCCGAAAGCTGGCGCAACTTTCGCATCCGCCAGCTTCCCGAATATGAAGATAAAGCCGAGCTGCAAAAAGCCTTTGAAGAGCTGCAAACCTACCCGCCGCTGGTAAACTCCTGGGAAATCGACGGGCTGAAATCCCAGCTGGCCAAGGCCTCCCGCGGCGAAATGTTTCTGCTGCAGGGCGGCGACTGTGCCGAAACCTTTGCCAACTGCAACGACCGCCATATCGTGAAACTGCTCAAAGTGCTGCTGCAAATGAGCTTTATCATGATTCATGAAATGAACATCAGCGTGGTGCGCGTAGGCCGCATTGCCGGGCAGTACGCCAAACCCCGCTCCAAAGCTACCGAACGCATCGGGGCCATGGAATACCCGATTTATCGCGGGGACTTGGTCAACTCTTTTGATGTCGATCCTCAGGCGCGCCGCCCCGACCCGAGGCGCCTTGTCGAAGCCTATCATAAATCCGGCCTCACGCTTAATTTTATCCGGGGCTTAACCGACGGCCGCGGCTTTGCTGATCTGCACCATCCCGAATACTGGGAGCTGGATTTCATGCGGAAAAACAAGTATTATCATGAATATGCCAGCATGGTGAACTCCATCACCAACGCGATCCGGTTTATGGAAGGCATCATGCCTTCGCAGCTTCCCATGCTCCAGCAGGTAGAAATGTTTACCAGCCATGAGGCGCTGAATTTGTATTATGATGCCGCCCAAACGCGCCGCTCGCCCCATAAAGAGGGCTGGTACAATATGAGCACGCACATGCCATGGATAGGCAACCGCACGCGAAATATCGGGGAAGCCCATGTAGAATACTTCCGGGGCATCAAAAACCCCGTGGGTATTAAGGTAGGCCCGCCCTACGATCTCGACGAAATTGTAGAACTTACCAAACTCCTGAATCCTGCTAACGAAGCCGGAAAAATAACCCTGATTACGCGTTTCGGCGACAAAAATATCGAGCAGGGGCTGCCCGCGCTTATCGATAAAATTGAGGGCCAGGGCCTGAAGGTGCTCTGGAGCGCCGATCCCATGCACGGCAATACCTTTAGTACCGACAGCGGACTCAAAACGCGGCACTTCGACGCGATTCTTTCAGAAATTAAGAAAACCTTCCAGATTCACCGGGATGCCGGCAGCATTCTGGGCGGCGTACACCTGGAAATGACCGGCGATGATGTTACCGAGTGCGTCGGCGGGGCCAACGGGCTTAACGCCAGCGGCCTGAGCACCAACTACCAGAGCTACTGCGACCCGCGCCTGAACTACGAACAAAGCCTGGAGATGGCCTTTCTGATTTCCCGGGAGTGGAAAAAAATGCATTGAGCAAGCTTCTTTAAAACCAAAAGCCCGCATCCGCATAAACCGGATGCGGGCTTTTTTTACGCTTTTCTGCAGCGGCCTGCTCAGGCTTGCTGTGCGGCTTCTTTTGCCTCGCTCAGGCGGCGGCTCAGCAGGTCATAAAGCTCCCCGGTGTAGTAATTTTCATCTTTACGGCCTTCCATATCCCTGAGGATTTCATCGAGGCGGGAAAGCAGGCGCTCCGACTCGTGGCTTTTGGACATCTCCACATACTTCACCAAGATTTTGCGGTCTTTTTTGAAGGCTTTTTCAAAATGGCGATAGGCCTGTTTGGCGTGTTCGGGCAGGGCGCTCATCACCAGGCCCATATTAAATTCGGAGACCGTGCTGCCGCCTTCAAGCCGCCGGGCTTTTTTGATATCGGCCAGGGCATCTTCGGGCTGCCCTTCAAAAAAATAGGCGAGGCCGCGCGAAGCCAGCACATCTACGTTTTTGGTATCCTCTTCGAGCACTTCGTTGAATGTAGTGATGGCTTCGGCGTAGCGGCCGGCATCGTAGAGCGTTTTGCCCTTCAGCACGAACGGCTCGGGGTCTTCTTCGTCGGCGGCAATGGCCTTATCGAGATCGGCCAGGGCGGCATCCCACTCCTGCCGGGCGCGGTAAATCGCCGCCCGCTCGACGTAAGCATCGGCGTAGGCATCGTCGAGTTCCAGCGCCTTGTTGGCATCTTCCATGGCCCGGTCGAAGTCTTCCAGCATCATATATGCCGACGCGCGGAATTTATAGGCGGCTTCAAACTCAGGGTTACGTTCTATGGCAAAAGTGAAGGCATCCAGGGCTTCATCATAATGCTCGTTGCGCAGTTCGGTAGCCCCCAAAATAAACC
>JBMCPG010000055.1:0-7272 GCA_048626035.1 Cyclonatronaceae bacterium | reverse complement strand
AGCGAAATTGAGTTTCTCCATGCAATTGCTGAAGGCAGCTCTGCCGAGGGCTACGATATTGTACGCGAAACCTGGGAACCTCTGCTTGGCGCAAATTTTAACCGCCGCTGGAACGAAGTTTTGCACGAAGGTTTGCTTGAAGACTCTGGCTTTGAAGTTGCTCAGGTTAGCTTAAGCCCTGATTTCGACGGCGTGACTTCCTCCTATCTTGCAAATCTTCCAACACCTTCTGAAGATGATATAGAGCTGGTTATCAAGCCCGATCATAAGGTATATGATGGCCGCTTTGCCAATAACGGCTGGCTTCAGGAATTCCCGGATCCGGTTACGAAAGTAACCTGGGATAACGTCGCCATGATTAGCCCCGCAACGGCCGAGCGGCTGGGCGTTTCGGCTACCGCTTTTGGGGATACGAGCTATGAACTGCTCGAAATTACGGCCAACGGCACTACCTTCCGGCTGCCGGCCTGGATTCTGCCCGGCCTTGCCGACAATAGCATCACCATGACGACCGGCTACGGGCGCACGGCTATTGGAAACGTAGCCGACGATGTTGGCCATAACAATTATGTAGCCCGCACAACCGATAATATGATGGTGCACCATGCGGTATCTGTTGATCGTACCGGCGAAAGCTACCCGATTGCATGTACGCAAAACCATCACCAGATGGAAGATCGCCCGCTGGTGCGTGAGGCCTCGCTTCAGGAATACCGTCAGGATCCTACATTTGCCGCAGATGCCGTATATGTGCCGGGCTATGATAAGGAAAAAGGCGTGCCCAAGCAGCTTTTTAACGCCCAGATGTTTCCCGATTATGAGCCTCAATGGGGCATGACAATAGACCTGAACGCCTGTACCGGCTGCGGGGTCTGCACCATAGCGTGTCAGGCCGAAAACAACATTCCGGTTATCGGAAAGCGGGAGGTTGAGCGCAATCGAGAAATGCACTGGATTCGCGTGGACAGATACTTTGAAGGCGATACCGAAGATCCGAAAGTGGTACATCAGCCCGTAGCCTGTGCGCATTGCGAGCAGGCTCCTTGCGAGATGGTGTGCCCGGTAGCTGCCACCGTACACAGCGATGACGGCCTGAACCAGATGGTCTATAATCAGTGTATCGGAACCCGCTATTGCTCCAATAACTGCCCCTTTAAAGTGCGGCGTTTTAATTTCTTCAACTATGCCAAAAACTGGCTCGAAATAGATGAAGACCCCGACGTAATCCAAATGGCTATGAATCCTGATGTTTCGGTTCGTTTCCGGGGGGTCATGGAAAAATGCACCTACTGCATTCAGCGCATCAACCGGGCTAAAATCACCACTAAAAATGAAACCGGTTATTCACGCAAACCCGCCGATGGAACCGTCAAGACGGCCTGCCAGCAGGCATGCCCGGCGCAGGCCATTACATTTGGCGACCTCACCGACAACGAAAGCGTGGTTGTGAAGACTAAGCAAAACGACCGGAATTATTTACTCCTGGAAGAGTATAATATCCGCCCGCGGACCTCTTACCTGGCGAAAATCAGAAATCCCAACACCGGATTGGCATAATATGCCGGCTATGTAGTTCTTTTGGCGGTTTTTAAGCCGTCATGCATACATTTAAAAATCTACGCTTAACGCTTATTAAGCCCAACACGAACCATAAGAAAAGCAGTCATACATGAGCAGTAATAGCGGATATATCAAAGAACCGGCCTTAGTACAAGGCAATCATACCTTCGGTAGCATTACCGCATTGATTGCTGATGTGGTCGAAAAACCTACTCCCTTTTGGTGGTATATTGCCTTCGGAATTTCTAACCTCTTGTTGGGCGTGCTGTTTATGTCGCTCGGCTACCTTATTTGGGAAGGAACCGGAATCTGGGGCCTAAACAATACCGTTGCCTGGGGATGGGCCATTATTAACTTTGTGTGGTGGGTTGGTATTGGCCACGCTGGTACGCTTATTTCTGCGGTGCTTTTCCTGTTTCGGCAGGGCTGGCGAACGGCTATTAACCGATTTGCCGAGGCCATGACCATTTTCGCGGTGATGTGCGCCGGTATTTTCCCGGCGGTGCACGTGGGCCGTATTTGGGTGGTGTACTGGATTTTTCCCATCCCCAACCAAATGCAGATGTGGCCTAACTTTCAAAGCCCCTTGCTTTGGGATGTGTTTGCCGTTTCAACCTACTTCACCGTTTCTCTGCTTTTCTGGTATGTGGGCTTGATTCCCGATCTTGCAACCCTGCGCGACCGCGTAAAAAGCAAGCTGGCTGCAAAAATTTACGGCATTTTTGCCCTCGGCTGGACCGGCGGAAACCGGCAGTGGCAAAACTATGAAAAAGCGTACATGATTCTTGCCGGTATCGCTACACCGCTGGTGCTTTCGGTACACACCATTGTATCTTTCGACTTTGCCGTATCCATCATTCCGGGCTGGCACACCACTATTTTCCCGCCCTATTTCGTGGCCGGCGCTATTTTCTCCGGCTTTGCCATGGTGATGACGCTCATGATTATCGCCCGCAAAATATACGGGCTGGAAGATATCATGACCATCAACCATATCGAGAAAATGAATATCATTATTCTTGTTACCGGCTGGATGGTTGGCTTTGCCTACATCATGGAATTTTTTATCGCCTGGTACAGCGGGGTGGAGTACGAAAAATTTGCCTTCGTGAACAGGGCAACCGGCCCGTATGCCTGGGCCTACTGGATCATGATGTCCTGCAATGTGATTTCGCCCAACTTCTTCTGGTTCCGGAAAATACGCCGCAGCGTAACGGCCTCTTTTATCCTCTCAATTATTGTAAACATTGGGATGTGGTTCGAGCGATTCGTGATTACCGTAACATCGCTGGCCCAGGATTTCCTGCCCAGCTCATGGGCCTACTTTTCGCCCACCATGTGGGATGTGCTCACCTACGTGGGCACGTTCGGGCTGTTTTTCACCAATTTCCTGCTGTTTCTGCGCTTCCTGCCCATGATTGCCATCGCCGAAGTTAAAATGGTGATGCCGCAGGCCGATCCTCATTATTATGATGAAGACGGCAACGAACCCGAGGCTGAATCCCAGCCGGCTACCCAACCCGAAATCACTTCCGGTAAATAGGCCGGCCGATGTTAACGTATTGCTAAAACTGATCTATACATGAGTACTTCTTCATCTGTTCCTGAAAAACAAGGTAGTTTCGGCCTGCTTGCCGAGTACGACAACCCCGGCAAGCTGATGAAAGCCGCCAAGCTCGTTAATCGTGCCGGATATAGTAAATTCGACGCCCACAGCCCGTTTCCTATTCATGGTATGGACGAGGCAATGGGCCTGAAAGAATCCAAGCTTGGCTGGATTGTCCTCAGCCATGCCCTGGCCGGTTTTGCCGGCGGCCTGGTGCTTCAGGTCTGGGCCGCTTCCATTGCATACCCTATTAATATTGGTGGCCGGCCTTTTACTAATATTCCTGCTTTTGTGCCGGTAACTTTCGAGCTTACTATTTTACTATCTGCTTTTGCCGCCGTGTTCGGCATGTTATTTCTCAACAACCTGCCCAAGCACCATCACAGTTTGTTTAATTCCAGTAATTTCGGCCGGGTTACCGACGACAAGTTCTTTATTTGTATAGAAGCAGAAGACGGAATGTACTCCGAAGAAGAAACCCAAAAATTTTTGAAAGAAACCGGCGCTACCCGGGTCGAAGCTGTAGCTAAATGATGGCCTGTTCTGTTTTTGGCCTGACTAATCGCCCATTTTATTTTTTTTCTTTGTTATGATGAACCCGATCATGCATTTATTTACCCGCAGCAGCCTCTTTTTTGGTATGTTTCTGATGCTTGCGATGCTGCTCTCAGCCTGTCGTGGCCAGCCTACCGAACGTACGCAAATTCAGCCGCAGCAGAATATGTACTGGCAGCAAAAGTTTAAAGCCTTTGAGCCTAATGATTTTTTTGAAGACCGCCGGGCCATGCGTGTGCCGGTAGAAAATACGGTTGCACGTGGAAATCTCAAGGATGATGAGATTGTAGAAGCTGGTATTTATGAAGACGGCAGCTATGTAGAGCAAATTCCTATTCCTGTTACCGAAGAGCTGCTGGAGCTGGGCAAAACGCAATATAATATTAGCTGCACACCCTGCCACGGCGATGCCGGCTATGGTAACGGCCTTGTTATCGATTATGGCTATGTGCCGCCGCAGTCCTACCACGATGAATACATGCTGGAAATGCCCGACGGGCAGATTTACAGCCGTATGGTCGATAAAGTAGAAGAGCGCTGGGCTATTGTAGCGTACATTCGCGCCATGCAAATCAGCCAGGGAGCAACCGAAGATGAAATCCGGTCCCTGAGCGTCGAAGACGGCGCATATTCCGTTCTCGATGCTGAATAAGCGCGGCGGCAGCCTTTTTTGGCAATGTTCTGAATTACCTGTTTCTATCCTTCATTACGTCTTTATAACAGCATAGCACCCGAATACATGGCACATACAAAACTAACTGATAGTCTGCAGTTCCCCGACAGCGCGAATCCTACTAAACTATTTCTATCCATCGGAGCCGTGGGCGTTGTAGCCAGTTTGGTTGGGGTAGTGGTAAATTATGAGAAGTTTCTGCATTCCTATCTCACCAGCTTCACCTTTTTTATAAGTATTGCGCTGGCGTCTATGTTTTTGGTGATGATTCATCATATTACCCGCTCAAATTGGGCCACTACCCTGCGCCGTATTCCCGAAACCTTTTTTTCCTATATCTGGGTCTTCGGTATTTTATTTATTCCTGTATTGCTTGGTATTTCTACGCTCTACGGATGGGCTGGCGAACAAACCGGCGGCGACTTTTATACCAATCTGCAGGAATACAAAAGCCCGTACCTGAACACGACTTTTTTCATTATTCGCAACATCATCTATTTCAGCATCTGGTCGTTTCTGGGCTATAAGCTCTACAGCAGCTCTATAGAAATGGACAATGCCTCCGACTGGAGTATTGATACGCGCTTTCGCAAAATTAGCGCGGCCGGTATTTTCCTTTTTGGCTTCACCGTCGCCTTTGCTTCTTTCGACTGGATCATGACGCTCAAATTTGAATGGTATTCCACCATGTTCGGCGTTTATTATTTTGCGATGTCGTTTCAGGCAATTTTTGCCATCCTGCTTCTGGTGATTTTCTACCTGCGCAAAAAAGGATTGTTGCTAAATACCATTAATCGTGCGCACATCCGCGACCTTGGCAACTGGCTGTTTGCCTTCTCCGTTTTTTACACCTACATCGCGTTCGGGCAATTTTTTCTGATTTATTACGCCAATATTCCCGAAGCGACCATGTTTTTTTATTACCGTATGGAGGGCAATTGGGAATACCTGCTCTACGGCACGTTGGTAGGGCGCTTCCTTATTCCCTTCATCTTTCTGCTGTCGAAACCGGCCAAGGCAAATTACAGCATTCTGGCGTTTGTATCTGTCGTGGTAGTAATAAGCCATATTGTAGAGCTGTACTGGCTCATTATGCCGGCTTTGCACGATTCTTTCTCATTCCACTGGCTCGATATTGCTACTTTCCTCGGGCTTGCCGGTATTTTCTTTGCCCTGTTTTTCTTCAACTTTAAGCAGCATAGCATGGTACCCACAAACGATCCGCATCTTGCCGATTCGTTGAACAAGCATTGATATACGGTAATTCTTATCCACCTTTTTTATTGAAAATTATTATGGCATCAGAAAATAAGCCTTCCAAAAGACCTGAGTATATGGAAATTGATGATGAAGCCGTTAAGGGCTCCATCATCAGTGGCGTTATGAGCGACGAGCTGAGCATGTCCCGTATTGTGGGCTGGAGCGTCATCACCTCGGTTATTATCGTTCTTTTAATTGTTATCGCCTTTAATTTGTACCAGACCTACAAGTTTGAAAGGCAGTTCCAAAAAGCTATTGATGCTGAATATTCAACCCTTCAGGAGCACCGCGCCGAAGCTTCCCGGCAGTTGAACACCACAACCGCCGCAGAAAGTGATGAAGAAAAAGCGAATATTACTATAGATGATGCTAAAGGAATCATCATACAAAAATATAATTGAGCATATCCACTTGTACATCCATTCCACATTTTCTGTATAATGAAAACGATGAAGAATAAAGTCTGTATATTTTTCGGGCTTACGCTGCTATGGGCCGGCGCGCTAATAGCGTTTTCAGCAGCTTCCTCATCGGTATATGCCCAGGGCATGAGCAACCCCCAAACGCAGGGAATGACCCCCGATGAGCTGGAGGAAAATCAGGCCCTCATGGAGCAGCTCCAAATACAAGAGCAGCTTGGCGAATATATTCCCGCCGATATCACCCTTATTAATGAAGCCGGCGAGGAGGTTCCCATTTCTTCGTATTTTGAATCCGGCAAGCCTGTTCTGCTGAATCTCGTCTATTATAATTGCCCCAGCATGTGCAGCCTTATCCTTAACGGAGTTGCCGATGTGGTTGATAAGTTGCGATGGAACCCCTCAGAGGAATACGAAATCCTGACCGTAAGTATTGATCCGAGCGAAGGCCATGAATTTGCCGCCCAGCAAAAAGCATCTTATATCAGTCAGATAAACCGTTCCGGAATGGAAGAAGGCTGGCATTTTATGACCGCTTCACAAGAGAGCATAGACCGCCTTCAGGAAGCTATCGGGCAGCCGTTTATCTGGAGCGATGAAGCCCAGGAATTTTTACACTCTTCGGCCATTGCTTTTATTTCGCCGGAGCGTAAAATTACCCGATATTTATACGGCGTTTCATATCGGGAGCTGGACGTTCGAAATGCCCTCTTTGATGCTTCCGGTGGAAAAGTGGGTTCGACCATGGAGCGCATCGCCATGTACTGCTTTACCTACGATGCCGATTCCCGTTCTTATGTTCCCTATGCAATGAACATAATGAAAATCGGCGGGCTTGTAATTCTGGGCGGACTGGGCTTATTTTTAGGCTTCTTTTGGTTAAAAGAGCGCGGGAAGACATCCAAGGATGTTAATTTTGATGTATAGTATTCACCTTTTCGCTACTACTACTACTATTTATGGAATATCTAACTAACTTTTTTCTGCCCTCGGCAGAATCAACGTACGCGGCGAACGTCGATGCGTTATTTCATTTTATCAATATTGTGAGTCTGGTGCTGCTTCTGGGTATCACCTTCGCTATTGTTTATTTTTCAATTAAATACAGGCGCAGATCACAAGAAGATACTACTCCGCTTATTACCCATAACACGAGCCTGGAAGTAACCTGGACGGTGATTCCGCTTATCCTGATTCTT
>JBMCPG010000054.1:0-7302 GCA_048626035.1 Cyclonatronaceae bacterium | reverse complement strand
TGCATGTCGATACGGGTTTGCGGCCCGCTCATGGGTTTGGCAAATGCAGAAAAGTCGGAGGCGATGGTGTTCAGCGAATCAATTTGCTTTACGAGCATGGCGCTAAGGCGCTCTATGGCCGGTTTTAGTTCTTCCATGCTGCGTGCGCCGCTGTGCATCTGCCGCTGCAGGTGCTGTATGCTGAGTTTCATGGGCGTGAGCGGATTTTTGATTTCATGGGCGACCTGCCGCGCCATTTCCGACCATGCGGCCTCGCGCTCTACGCTGGCCAGTTCTTTACGCAAGGCTACCAGATCGTCGAGCATTTGGTTATAAGCCTGGGCCAGCTCGCCGATTTCATCATTGCTGCTCACCGGAATTTTGGTGTCCAGTCCGCCCGAGGAGATTTGCCGCAGGCCGGCTTTAAAGGCATCGAGCGGCTGGGTGAGATTGCGCGCCACAACCCAGGCAAGCCCGGTAAAAAACAAAAAGATGATGATGTAGAAGGCAATCAGGTAGGTGGTGGTTTGCAGGAATTCCTGTTCGTAAGAAGCAGCCTGCGTATAGGCCGGAATGGCAATTGCCCGGCGGGCTTCGCCGTCTTCGAGCAGCGTACGGAAGCCCATCATCACCGGCAGACTCCCGATATTTACCTGTTCAAAGCTCATGCTCTGATGCTCTTCATACAGCTTTTGATATGCCTGAAAGGGCATATACTCGGAAAGTAGCTCCAGGCGGAACAGCTCCGGCGTAGTGGTTTCCTGCAGGCGGCTTTGCGCGTAGATCATCATATCCACATCCTGTAGCCCGTCCGGGCCGGGCTGCTGCGGTTCATCTATTATGCGGTTTTCGAGCGCGCTGAGGCTGCGGGAAAGCTCCTGCTCGGTAATGCGCACGTTTTGCCGGGCCACAATATATTCGGTTACAAAGGTGAGGGCGACTAAGAAAAGCAGGGTTGCAATCAGGTAGCTGTCCAGAATCCGGTCTTGCAGGCGCTGCCGTTTTTCTTTTTTGTAGAGTTTGATGCTTCCTCCTTCAAATTCGAAGACCCGGAATACGCGATATACCAGCAGGCAGAAAACAAGCAGCGCAACAAAAAAACGGAAGCCGGAAAAAATATAATGTTGCCAGGTGTAGTCGCGCACGGCTACGACAACATGGGTTGTTTCGTCGTGCCGATAGACCAGCTGCCGCATGGGGAGGTCGGTGCCGGCGTTCTGTACGCTTGCGCTGGTGTCGGGCGGAGGCAAAAAAGCTTCGGAAAGCCGGTATTTCTGAGGCAGAGCCGGGGCCGCCGCCGAAGCATCGGAAGCTACTTTCACCCGGTTTTTGTAGCGCGCGGCTACATAACGGTCGCGGCCTTCCTGCTCGCGCTCGTGGAAGGCCAGCGCATCATGGATGGGGCGGCCGAAACTTCTGCCTTCTACCAGCACAAAAGTTACCAACCAGGAAGGCTGCGCCGTGAAATCCGAGGGAATGCTTTGCAGGCCTTTCATGAACACAGGAAACCCGCGGAACCGGTCATCAGCTTCTACAATCGGCAAACGGGCAAAGGGGCGCTGTAGCGACTCGAGGATGAAGCGGCGGACTTCATCATGAAACGAGCTGGAAAACCGCTCTGAAAACGAGGGCGGCGAGCCATAATCGGCGATAATATTGAGGCGGCCATCCAGCAGGAAGGTGAGGATGGTGTAGGAGCGCCAGGCGGGATCAATCTGCTGATCTACCTGCTGCCTGAAGCGGGCGGTGGCTTGTAGCGGAAAGGAGGGCGCGGCTTCGACTTCCTGCATTTCCAGCAGCACGCCTTCGCTGAGCAGGCGATCGATGAGTTCGAGGCTTACCTGCCGGGCCTTATCGGGATCGGTAACGCCATAGTTTACGGCCCGGCGGTACATGGCTTCGTTTTCTTTTTCGCGCTCGGCACCCACAAAAACCGGCAGCGCCAGAAGCATGCTCATAAAAACCAGCAGGGTGATGAGCCGCGGCCGCGACAGCTGCATGATGCGTTCCCAGCGGAGCCAGCGCATCATAAACAGGCTGAAGAAGATGCCTGAGAGCACGCCGAAAAGCATCCAAAGCCGGGGCGGGAGGGCATTTTCTTCAAGTCCGGCAAAAAGCAGAATCCCCGCTACAACGCCCAGAAAAAAAAGAAGCCGGCTCAGCCAGCGGTGCCCCGAACTGCAGGTAGTGAGCAGCCGGGCCATCATAAAAAGCAGGGCAAGAAAGGCGGAAAAAAGTAAAAGAGCGCTTAAATATACAATCCAGGTCTGAAAAGCAGGGAAAATTTTAAGGGCCAGAACCCCTGTTTCGGCCTGCTGAACGGTTCGGAACAGGCTGCATACCATCCATGCGCCGCCGCCGCCGGCCGCCAGCCCGCCCGGGAAAAGATAGAAGAGCGGCCGCCGCAGGTTTTCCTGACGGGCATTATCGCCGAAACCGCTGGACCTCACCGCATGAATCAGGTGCCAGGTGCCCAACCCGAGTACCGAAATAAAAACCGCATCACTAAATAAAAACGTGAGCAGGCTGGCATCGAAGCTGAATCCGGCTTGTTCGGCGAGTTTGGCCGGCAGCCGGCTGAGGCGAAAACTGCTCCATACGCCGGCGCTCAGCAAAAGCAGATAAAGGCCTTTGAGCTTAAACGGTGAGCGGTGCAGAAAATAGGCCGCACCGAAAAAAAAGCTAAGCTTCAGCAGGCCGGCAAGCAACTGGCGGAACAGCACTTTGTCGCGGTGCCAGTTACGCTGCAGGGCGGGCAGATCTGCCGTGCTGGCCGTAACCAGCCCGATAGAATCTACGCTGGAGGTATGCAAAATGCGCTGCCGGCCGCCCACCGGTGCAACGCTGGAATCAAAAAAGCGGTAATGTACGGGATAAATCTGCTGACTGGCCCACTCCCGGGTGACATCATACTGCTGCGTGAGGAGCTGCGGGGAAGCCCCGGCACGGCGGATGAGCCGGGATGTTACCACATCATAGCGCGTTCCCCGGGCATCATGAAACGTAATTTGCCCTACAAAATAGATGATGTATCCGCTTTGCTGCACATCAATAAATGGAGCGGTCTGATTGGGCGCGGGCAGGTAAGAAAGCGGAGTGCCGCTCCAGGTAAAGGCTTCTCCTTCTTTAAAAATCGTAACTCCCCTGAATGCTTCTTCATTGAGCAGGCGGTTGTGCACGCGCGTGGCCGGGGCCGATTCGGCCAGCAGCGGTTCCACGGAGCTAACCAGCTGCCGGGTGGCGTTCAGGAAGTCCTGTTCTTGCGTTTCAAAAGTTTGCACGGCGCCGCTGAGCGCTTGTTCTATGAGCGCATCGCGATTCTCCGGGCCGGGCTGACCGAAGTAAAAATTTGCTTCTCCCGCTATCCAGATGAATAAAAACAGGCCGCATAATACATACAGAAACCAGCGAAAAGAGGCGGCAAGACGCATAATATCAGGAATACGAAAAAATCTAAGGAATCGGGCATACTGCTGCCGTTCCGGAACGCTTGTGGAGCGGGCTATTGATAGAAACAGGCTTCTTCATCCATGCCGCACAGCTCGTTTAATAACGCCCCGGCACAAAGCAACCCCATCTTCTTTCTGGTTCTGCTTGTAGCGCTGGTGATGTGGGGCGTTAGCACCGTATGCGGGGCTGTTTCGAGCAGCGGATGCAGTTTTGGTTCGTGTTCAAAAACATCGAGGCCGGCTCCGGCAATGCGGTTTTCATGAAGTGCACGAGCCAGGGCGGCCTCGTCGGCTACCGCGCCACGCGAGGTATTAATGAGGTAGGCCGTGGCTTTCATGCGGGCTAAGAATGATGCATCAACTAAATGATGTGTTTCGGGCGTAAGCGGGCAGTGCAGCGAAATGACGTCGCTTTGAGAGGCCAGTTCGGCGGGCGTTTCTGCATAGCGGGCTTCCAGCTTTTCTTCTTCGGCTTCCGGCAGGCGCGTTCTGTTGTGATATATGATGCGCATGCCGAACGCACGGCAACGTTGTGCTACCGCCCGGCCAATGCGGCCCATGCCGATGATACCAAGGGTAGCTCCGCGAAGTTCCAGGCCCAAAAAAGCGGTAGGATGCCAGCCGTCGAAGTGTCCGTTTCGCAGAGATTCCTGCGATTCAGGAATCCGGCGCAGCAGGGCCAGCATGAGCGCAAGCGTTCCATCGGCGGTGGCATCGCTGAGTACACCGGGCGTATATGCGAGCCGGATCTGATGCTTTTTGCAGGCGTTTATATCAATATTATTAAGCCCGACGGCGTGGTTGGCAATCACTTTAAGCCGGGCTCCGGCTTGAATTACAGCGGCACTTACGGGATTAGAGAGCATGCACAAAAGGCCATCATATTTCGGAATAGCCGCTTTAAGCGCCGTCTCTTCGTTAAATTGATGCCGCGCTCCGATATCCAGCTCTACATACCGGGAAAGCCAGTGGGCTACATCCGGGAAAACCGGTTCGGTGAGCAGTACCCTCGGCTTCATCTGTTTCTACTCGAACCGGGTTACTTTCGCATCGCTCCACATACGCTCCAGGCCATAATGTTCGCGAGTTTCCTGCTTAAAAATATGAACGACAACATTCACATAATCCAGCACAATCCATCTGCGGGCTTCCGTACCTTCTTTACGCCAGGGTTTCTGGCCGGTCTGTTCTTTGATGGTATCCATCACATCTCTTGATAAACTTTTCACGTGCACTTCGGAAAGGCCGTTGCAAATCACGAAAAAATCGGCCAGCGTTGTAAGCTCGCGCAGATCAAGCACAATCACGCCTTCTGCTTTATTGTCAGACAAGGTTTGCCCGGCAATATTTATAAGGGCTTCAGAATCTTCCTGGGTAAAATTATTTGTGGTTTTAATAGTATTCAAACTCAAACGTTAGGGGAAAATGGAAAAATGAAAAAATAGAGCCGGGGTATATCTCCCCGCGCCTCAGCGCTGCAGGGTTTCATAATCGGCTCCGATGATAACGGTGGCATCAAGATAATAATAGGGCGAAGTTTCGTGAATCACATTTTCGGAAGGAATGCCGAGCACTTCGGCCACCTGCCGCGCATGTTTTATATCGCCGCCCCGGTGAATCACGATGCTTTCTTCTACTTCGAAAGAATCGTAATTACCCGAGGCTACCACATCGAAGCCACTGTCGCGCAGAGCGTTGGTGAATGTAGTAGCAATGCCGGAAACGCCGCATCCGTTAAGCACTTCCACTTGTATTACATTGCTGACTAAATAGGTTTCGAGCTCGCTGCGTTCGGTAATAACTCTGGGGTAAATAACGCGGCTGAACAAGGCAAAGAGCAGTACAAGCAAGACAATCGAGAGGCTTCCAATGCCAACATTAAGAAAAAGCTCCTTGTTTTTGGAAAAAAAAGCGGGCATTACCAGCCGGATCTGTTAGTATCTCTGAAAAAGGAGCGGTCGTTGTCAAAAAGCCCGCCCATTCCGTAGCCATATCCGCCGTACATGCCGGAAGGAATTTGGCGAAATTGAAATGTAATGCTCGTATTTTCAGAAAAGTCGTATTGCAGCATGGCGTTACGTATAAAAAACTGCGTGCCCTGATCGCCGGCAAGCCCGTTTCCAAAAGGCGAATGCCCTACCGACATATCCACGCGGGCGCGCAAATCTTCATTAAAGAGAAACTGCATGCTATTGGTATAGAAATTTTGCGTATAGCCCTGCCCGCCAAGCGAACCTGCCGTCATCTCATACGAATGGTTCATCTGGAAATTAATGCTGTCGAAAAAGCTATTGCTTTCGGTATTAGTAACGCTGCCGGTAAAGTCCGGCCGGTCGTTATGGCTATCACGAAACTGAGCTTCTGCAAGCTGCACACAAGAAAACAGCAGAATTAAGGTGAGTGCGGGTAAGAATCGCATAATTATGAAAGTATGATTAGATATTCTGATAAGAACAAAGCGGTGTATCTATAGACATATAATAAGCAACAACGTACACAAAAAATAACAATTATGCTACAAATCACATTCCATGGCAGTATATCTATTTTATAGTATTGCCCGTTAAAATGGCCCAGGCCCGCTGCTGTGGCTCTAATCGCCATTACACAGTGTAAAACCATCATAAAATAATAAACAAGTCTTGCTTAAGTGGTTTGTTTTACGGCCGGGCTTAGGTTATATTTGCCGCTTAGTACAAAATTCTTGTGAATAAATCAAATCCAAAACGCTCGCTACATGAAGCTAAACGACTTTAAATTCGATGTCGAGAAGGTAAGAGTGCCGGAATATGGAGCCGAACCAAGAGACGCCTCCCGTTTGATGGTCATTAACCGCGAAAAAAAGACCCTCGTGCACGAAACCTTTGCCGATATTCACAAATATTTTAACAAAGGCGATTGTTTGGTATATAACAATACGAAGGTATTTCCGGCCCGCCTGAAAGGTAAGAAGGAAAAAACGGATGCTGAAATTGAGGTATTCCTGCTTCGCGAGCTGCAGCCCGAGAACATGCTCTGGGATGTGCTGGTTGAGCCCGCGCGCAAAATACGTATCGGGAACAAGCTATATTTTGGAGATGACTTAGTCGCCGAAGTGGTCGATAATACAACCTCCCGCGGGCGTACTATTCGTTTTCTGTTCGATGAGAGCAACGAAGAGCTCTACAGAAAGCTTGATGTGGTTGGCGAAATGCCGCTTCCTCCTTATATAAAGCGCGAACCCGAGCCGAACGATAAACAACGGTATCAATCCATTTTTGCCAAAGAGCGCGGCGCCGTTGCCGCCCCTCCGGCCTCCATGCACTTCACGCCCGAACTCGTGGATAAACTCACCGAAAAAGGCGTGCTGCTTGCCCCGGTAACTCTTCATATCGGCTGGGGCACCTTCCGGCCGGTAGAAGTCGAAGACCTCACCAAGCACCGCATGGACTCCGAATATTATTTTATTTCGGAGGAAAGCGCCGCCCTTATCAACCAAGTGCGCACAAGCAAGAACAATAAAGTCGTAGCCAGCGGCACAACGGCCGTGCGGGCTATGGAAAGCAGCATTACGGCCAGCGGTTTGGTAAAACCAGTCATTGGCTGGACCGATAAATTTATTTATCCGCCCTACGATTTCAAGCTCACTGAGGGGATTATCACCAATTTCCACCAGCCCGAATCTACCCTCTTGATGCTCGCGGCCGCTTTTTGTGACTATGATTTACTGATGCACGCCTACCAGGAAGCCATGAGGCTGGATTATGGGTTCTACACCTTCGGCGATGCGATGCTTATATTGTAAAACTGTAGCTACTGTTTTTTATAACCCATCATTTTTTTTGTTGGCGTGAGCCATACTCCTTATTCCGTAGCCCTGATTCTGCCGGCCGCC
>JBMCPG010000053.1:0-7372 GCA_048626035.1 Cyclonatronaceae bacterium | reverse complement strand
CCACGCCTTCTGCGCCCAGCCCGTTGATGCGGCTGCGATTGTCCAGGTCGTAAGGCAGGCTCCACGGCTCATCACGCAGGGTTTCAAGCCCCGGATCGGGCTGCTCATCCGCCGTCTGATAAAATTTCATGGCCGCCGGATAGCTGCCGGCCGCGGCGTCGGCAGTCCACTCCGTAAACTGATAATCGCCTGCTGTAGAAAATTCCCAGGGCGTAAGGTCCGGCGCAGGGCTGCCGTCGTCGGGCACAAAAGTAGCCGTCAGATCGGTCGCCTGTTCCGGCAGAATGCTGATTTCAGCTTCCTCTGAACTGTAGCTGCCTTCCCAGCCGGCAAACGCGTAGCCGGAGCGCGGCACGGCTTTCAGGCGAATTTCCAGCCCGTCAAAATAATCTCCCGACCATGGGTACACGCTTCCTTCCTGCCTCACGCCCGGCGTTTCGGGGCGTAAATCCGTGCGATTCACCTGTATATATCCCTGATTTTCATCCTCGATATGCAGGGTGATGGTTTCGGTGCCGCTTCCGATATCGAATTCATCCAGAAAATGTTGCCGCATGAAACCAGCCCGCTGTGCGGCAAAGTCGCGCATACGTTCAAGCTGATTTTCCCAGCTTTCCTGCGATGGGCGTACCCAGCGGGCGCTGTGTTCGGCGATTTCCGGGGCATAGAGGGCAGCCATAGAATCCAGCTCGGCAAGCGCATATTCCGCCCGGAAACGGGTGTTGAGCAAATCGGCCGCCTGATTAATAAATGCCGCTTTAAACGTCTCGTTTTCCAGCAGTTTTCGCAGAATGAACGTGGACCAGGAAGGGTTTGGCCAGTTGTTGCCATCCTCGTGCAGGGCAAAGCGCAGGGTGTTGTGGGCCGGGCCATCATCTACGCCAATAACGTAGTCGTAGTCCAGGTTAAATCCGAAATCGGTGTCGTACACCATCCATCGCCAGCGCCCGTCCTGGCCGCGGGGCGCATCGGGATCAAACGGGCGGTTGGCACGCCAATATTTAATGTTGTTTCCGGGCCAGTCGGTGTTAGCAAAATAAATCTGGGCAATCTGATAATCGGCAAAATTTTCCGTATCCATACGGGTTTGCAGCTCGGCATAATTTTCGGGAGTGCTCACCCCGGTATTATTCAAAAAGGAACGCATCTGATGGTAATGCACCACCCCGGCAGGGTCGCCAGATTCATAGGAAGCATTCCCTTCCAAAATGGTAATTTCTTCTTCTTCCAGACCGTAATGCGTCTCAAGATAGCGATCGTCCAGCCGGTCGCGAATATTATGGATGCCCCAGTATTCGCCGTTTATAAACACAATGGCCGGCCGGAAATGCTGCATATCCAGGTTCAGGCCGCGCAGCAGCGACTGCATGAAGCCGTCGCGTATGATAGCTTTGCCCCAGTCGTTTCCGCCGTTGCGCAGCAGCAGACGCTTGTATTGCCCGATATTTTTGTCAGGAAAAAACGGGTAATTCATCCAGGTTTCCCCGTAGTCGCTTCTCGAATATATGCGCAGGCTTTTGCGCGGCCGCGCGCGGCTGGTTCCGCCGTGAATGCGCAGGCCCACCGGCAGTTGAAGCGCCGGCGTGCCGTCTTTCTCGAACACTTCCATAAAGGCCTCCCGCTCCCAGTCGCGCCCCCGCTGATCATAATTTTCTCCGTTACTGCCGTCGCCCGGCACATAAATACCTTGCTCATCGCCAAATAGCGCTTCCCGATCGGTGCTTAGCGAAACAACGGGCATGGAAAAACGTGCGGCGCCGGCATCATCAATAATGAAGCTGCCGCTGAGCACCGGCCCTGGCTCAAGCGATTCATCTTCGGGAAAAATGCGCGCGCGAACGGTATGAATTTTAAAGACTTCACCCTGCGGCTCCTGCCACTGCTCCTGATAAGGATGACTATCATCGAAAGCATTGGTGGGAATCAGGAAGATATCGTTGGGTTCGCCGGCGCGGCTCTCCAGCAGCAGCGGGCCTTCATACAGTGGGCTTTCTCGGGTGGGCAGGCTTCCATCGGTCGTATAGCGAAGCTGAGAGCCTTCATGGATAGACTGTATTTCAAGGGTGATGGCTTCTTCGTAGAATCCCGGCTCCAGGCTGAACTCTGGCTGTTCCAGTTCCTGAGGCACAGCCGTAGAATCGGCCGTAATAACTTCTGAGGGAAGCCCGAAGGGTAAGCTTTCTTTTGGGAAAAAAAGCTGTTGCGCCTGCACAGAAGTGCATACAAGCCCAAGAGTCATCATCATAGAAACAGCCATGATGCGACCAGCAGCATTAAACGTAACTCGGTAATTCATGAAAAAAACTCGTATCGTTAAAAGGCTATAAGCAAATGTTTTGTGGTGATTATGGATAATGAAGAGGGCCCGTAAACAGGAATGCTTAATACAAGATTATACGCAGCAGACTAAATGTATGAACTTCTTTTTAAACGTAACTACGATACAGCAAGCTAAGTACTATAATAACAAAATTTAATTTTAATCACCCAAACGTATATCTGCCGGGCGAAAATATTTTAGCGCTGCGTTATTTTATGCCGGAAATTTACCCGTTTTGCGGAACATATTTATTAAATTTATTTAATAAATACCTATTTACTTTTATATTGTTTATATCAAACTTGAGTAATAACAACTTTTTTTCTGATAAAGCGGAATTTAGTGATATGCCGTTTCATAAACTCATGTAAGATCTTATAAAGTGCACCGCAGGTTTTTTTATCCGCTCCTCATCATGCTGCTCAATCAAAAAATAATTTCCGCAGGGCTTTTCGGGAGCTGTTGTCTTGTACTGCTCCTGTGCACGGCGGTTAGTACGAGCGCCGAGCCACCGGTACATTCGCTACGTATGTTTTATGATGCGGAAGCCCAAATACTCTATTTGCCGCAGGATGCGGTTTATACGCTGGATTTAGGACTTCTTACCACGCTTGAAGCCCGGGATGAGTCGGGAAACCCGCTGCCGGACCGCCTGCAGCGTATCCGTCCGGGAACCGCGCAGGAGGTATTCCGCCTGCCCGAAGGACCGGCCGAATTCGGGGCAACGCTCTCCGATGGCCGCCGCCTGAGCCAGCAAACCTTCGTGGACGGCCGCCCCCCGGAGCTTTCCCTGCGGCTGGAAGCGGCCTCATTTTCAGCTTCCGATTCGCTTTATTACGGCCCGCCGCAACAGCTGCGTTTTGAGGCGTATGATGAGGCCGCCGGACTCGAGCAAATTTGGGTTTCTGTTAACGGGAGTTCGTTTATGCCTCATCAGGAAGCCGTACAAATGATTCAGGCGGAAGGGGCGTATCTGCTCGAGTTCTATGCCGTGGATCGTGTGGGAAACGTCTCGGAGATGCAGCAAAAAACCTTCGTGCTCGACCTCCGCCCGCCCCGCCTGGAGATGAGCCGGCAGGGCAGCCTGTTTGAAAACCGCATGAGCCGGACGGCGGCCTTTGTGCTTGAAGCCACCGATGCCCGGGCCGGGCTGGCGCATATTTTCTACCGCATTGTCCCGGAAGATGCAGAGGGCAGCTCCCGGCCAAGGTTTGCAATATATGATGAAGAAACCCCCGTAGCGCTCCAGCAGTTTGGCGAGGGCCGCTACCGGCTCGAAGCCTTCGCTACCGACCGCGTTGATTTAGCTTCCGATACGCTGCGCTACCGTTTTGTGATCGATGATTCCCCGCCTTCCCTGCGGGCTGAGGTCGGCACACCGGTATTTCAGCGGGAAGCTACGCGCTATATTGCCGCAGAAACGCCGCTGCGCTTAGTGGCCGAAGACGGCCTTTCTCAAGTATCGCAACTGCGCTATGGAATTAATGATGCGCCGGGCCAGGATTATGCGCAGGCGTTTTCGCTCGGCCGGGCGTTTCCCGACGCCTTTCCGGGCCTATACAGCATTTCGTATCAGGCGGCTGATGCGGTCGGAAATGAAAGCAGTATTTCGGTGTTTCGCGTGTTCCTGGACACAAAACCGCCGGAATTAAGCTACGCTTTTGAAGGCGCTTACACCGGGGAGGCCGAAGCCGGGCGCTATAGCCTGAGTCCCGAAACCCGACTGCTGCTGACGGCCGAAGACCTGGAAACCGGGCAGGCGGACATCACCTATCAGCTTATCGAAAAGGAAACAGCCCGGCCCGGCTCTTCGCCGGATTCCGCCGCCTGGCAGACCTATGAAACCGCGCTTCAGTTCGATGAACCCGGCCACTACGAGCTGCGGTTCCGGGCCGCCGACCCCCTGGAAAACAGCTCAGAGATACAGCAGCTCAGCCTTGATGTGCGTGAGACCGGCGGCTTTGCTTCGGCCGGAAGCGGACCGGCCCCGCAGGCGCCCGGAAAAGCCTGGTTTCGGGAGTCTGATGCAGAAGAGACACTCACAGGGCCGCTTTCTGAGGATATTTATTTGTTTATTTCTGATTCCCCGGAAACCGGCGGAATGCAGTTTCTGCTTTCCGAAACGCCCGATCCGGCTGATGGCGCGCGGCAGCTCTCCGGCGAGGGCCGCCGCTACATCAGCTTTGATATTGGAACCGGCGAGCAGTTGTTCGAACTCACTGCCGACGGCACTCCGCCGCAAACGACACTCCTTCCGGCTGGTTCTCCACCGGCCGAAACCGAGGCCAGCCCTATTTTTGATACCGAAGTACGGTTCCGCCTGGAAAGCCGGGACGAGAGGGCCGGACTGGATGAGATTTTTTACTCTATCGACGGGCAGGCCTATCAGCTTTATACCGATACGCTGGAAGGTTTCGTAGCTCAAAAAGAATATATACTGCGCTACTATGCCCTCGACAAGGCTGGAAATAAAGAAGCCGTACAAAGATTTGCCTTCACCGTAGATGCTACGCCGCCGCGCAGCCGCTTCGAGCTGCTTTCCGATTTTTCGGGCAGCATTGTTTCCCCGCAAACCCGCTGGGCTATCCGCAGCAGCGATAATACGGCCGGCGTTGAAGCTGTTTATTTCCGATTTAATGAAGAGCCGCAATGGCAGCGTTATACCGGCGCAGTAGCTTTTTCGGAGCTGACAGCCGGCGGACGCATTCGTGAAAACGAGCTTCAGCAGCTGCACTACTATGCCGTGGATAAAGTCGGGAATAAGGAAGCCGCCCGGCAGTTCAATTTTCGCCTGCAAACCCGTCCGCCTGCCTTAAGCTACCAATGGCAGGGAAGCGTTGTGAAGCGTCGAGACACCTACGTGGCCCATCCCGATACCCGCTTGCAGCTACAGGCTACACCGGAAAATGTGCCGGTGCGCGTCCTTAGCTACGGTTTTGCGCCCGGCCAGATGCAGCCCTATACGGGGCCGGTACAGCTTCCGGCGGGGGAGCAGGGCCGCGTTTTTTACGAAGCCGAAGACGAAACCGGCAACCAAACAGGCGTGCAGGAGCTGCGTTTTCTCAGCGACGAAACCCCGCCGCGCACCCGGCACGAGATACGGGGGCGGCAGCTTCAGGTGCGTACGGGGCTGGTGCTGGGGCCGGGACACGAAATCCGGCTGCGGGCCGAAGATGCCGGTGCGGGCGTAGCGCAGACGCGGCTGCGTATGAACGAAGGCGGCTGGCAAACGTACCGCGATGCCATCACCCTTGGGCAAAGCGGAAGTTATACCTTAAGCTACACCTCGGCCGATGCGGTAGGCAACGAAGAACCCCTGCGCAGCTTCAGCTTTTTGGTGGATGTCAGTCCGCCGGCCATCAGCCTTATTTACAGCCGGCCTCCGCGCGGGGAATCGGTTTCGGGGGCGCTGCGGCTGGCCCCGGGCACCATTATCGCGGCCAATGCAACCGACCGGCATACCGAGCTGGAGCAGCTTCAGTACCGCATCAACGATGGAGATTTACAGGAATATACCGGGCCGCTGCGTGCCTTGCCCGAAGAAGAAACCTTCCGCCTGAGCTTCCGTGCAACCGATTTAGCCGGAAATGTGACCGAGGAAACCGGTATTTTTATGATAGAAACAACGCGTTAATTTTTTTACGGCCCGGAGGCCATCACCCAATACTACATTTTTTCAGCCCTGTCTATGAAAACAGTTTTTTACTTTTATCGGATGCTCCTGTTGGTTTTTATGATGATGATGACCGCGCCGGCGGCCTCGGGGCAGGAAGCTGATATTCCCGAACTGCCGCCGCTGGAGCATGAGCTTAAGGTGTATCCCGATCCCGCTTCCGGCGAGCTGTACTGGCCGCTCGATAAGCCGGTATATGTGCGGCTGGCTACTTCGCCGGAGGAGGACGCTGAATCGCATCTGCTCAATAAAATGTACCTTTCCCGAAACGGCGAGCTGGTTCCCGAACAAGACATCAGTGTGGACCTGGATATTTCCGGAAATCAATATATCCGCTGGTTTAACGTGGCCAGCCGGGATACGCTCATGCTGCGGTTTCAGGCCGACGGCCGGCCGCCGGAATCCGGGCTGGTATTCAGCGGGGCCGCGCGGCACGAAACCGGCGGAACCACCTACTACGGCCCCGGGCTGGAAGTGAATATTGAAAGCAGCGATACGCATGCCGGGGTTTCGGAGCGCTTCATCTCGGTAAACCGCGAAGAGTATCGCAGCCTGAGCGCGCCCGCTGCCCTGAATGAAGAAATGCTGGCCGAACTTTGGTATTACGCCGTCGATCACGTCGGAAACGTGGAAGCCCCGCAGCGCCGGGAAATCATGATAGACACCACTCCGCCACAAACGCATCATGAAATAAACGGCATGTATCACGAAGACGTGCTTGCGCCATCGGCAGGGTTGTTGCTTTTCAGCGAAGACCGCTACGCCGGGGTGCGCACTATTTTTTACAAGTTGCGCGAAGAAGACGATTTTCAGCCTTATGCCAACGAGCCGGTCGCCCTTTCATCGCTGGAAGATGGCCGCTACACCTTCCAATATTTTGCCGTAGATGAAGTCGGCAACGAAGAGCCGGTACAAGCATTCACGTTTTATCTCGACCGCACCCCGCCCCGGCCCGAAATATCGGTACTCGGGGATCAGCACGCCCCGGAAGACGGCCCTTTATTTGTATCCGGGCGCACGGAATTCCGGCTTCAGGCCGAAGACAACCGCGCCGGAACGCAGTCCATCACCTACGAAATAGACGGGCAGCCGCAGGGCCAGTATTTCGATCCTTTCCGCCTTCCGGGCGTTAACGGAACGCGGCGCGTAGCTTTCACGGCTACCGACCGGCTGGAAAATACCAGCGGGAACCAGACCGAAGCCTACCAGATGGACGTAACGCCGCCCGTAAGCAGCTATCTCTTCGAAGGCCCGCACTACCGCCAGCGCAATATTTACTGGATGCGGCCGGAATCCCAAATCGTGCTCAGCGCCGCTGATGAAGGCGCCGGCATAGCCGATATTTTCTACGATCTGGAAGGCGATATGCCCGAAACGCC
>JBMCPG010000052.1:0-7427 GCA_048626035.1 Cyclonatronaceae bacterium | reverse complement strand
CCTGCCCTGAAACGCTGCGGGCATTGCTTACGGTCAGATTTCCGCTGCCTTCCACGGCTACGTTGTCCGGCTTTTTATTGCCGCTCGTGCCCCAGCCGGAGGCTAAGCTATTAACTTCAAAATTACCGGTATAGACCAGCGTAGCGCCGGAAGCATAATCAGGAATATCATTTTCCTCATCTATTCCAGAACCGCCTGCGGTTTGGGAAAGGTAGCCGCCACTATTGATAACAAGACGGTTTTCAATGGTTGGTGAAGTAGTCATGGCCACCCCGCCGGCAATTTCCAGATTGTTAAAGGTGATGGCCGTTTCACCATCTATAGTGCCAGCGCCCAGAAAAGAAACGGTATTTTCGTCCATGCTGAGCGTACCGACGTTTGTGATTTCTGCATTCGAATTATCCTGAACCGTTAAATTATTCGTGCCAAGATTCAGGATTTCGTTATTGGTAAGCTGGATGACGCTCAGGCTGTCATTTATGGTTAAGCCGGTATCTGTATCGGAATTATTGTTGATTAAAAAGTCGATTTCAATGCCGTTGGCCTGCGTATTCGTAACGGTCTGCGGATTGCTGCCTTCAAAAAAGACCGCCCGGTCGTTGGCATCGAAGCTGCCTTGATTGGTCCAGTCGCCTTCCAGAAGCAGATCGCCACCGCTCGAAGAGGAAAGCTGTAGCGTGGTATTGTCCCCAATCAGCAGGTTTCCACCTATTGTTCTTGAATCGGAATCGGAGCCAAAGGAAACCACCGTATCTGTGCCTTCGAGGGTTACATTATTCGGATTGTCAGTAGTACCCGTCGGCCATTCGGCGCCGGGATTGACGCTGGCTTCTGTATTATAGCGGAGAGTAGAGCTACTTCCGTAAGCCGGGGTATTATTGGTGATGGAGCCGCCGCTAAGCAGCGAAAGCGTGCCGTTTACCGTAGAACCCGTTCCCGGATTTACCTCGCCGCTTACATCCAAATTATTAAAAGTGATGGTTCCGGAAATACTGCCCGCCCCGTCAAAGACGACCGTGCCGTTGTTCGCATCGAAGCTGCCGCCATCATTATTCAGAACGCCATCTGCATCTATGGTTAATATACGATTGTTGCTATCAAAATTAAGTTCTCCACCGCCGCTGTTAATCACAAGCTCAGCTACCGTGGCATCCTGATCTAACGTAACCGTATGGGAAAGCTCTACGCTATCGCCACTTCCCGGAACTGCGCCTCCCACCCAGGTGGCGGTATTGCTCCAGTCTGTCCCATTTCCGGTAGTGCCGATGAAATCGGCGGCCGTGGTGTTATTTGCCGTGGGGGTATCGACGGTCAGATAGGCCGTTTGGTCGGCGGTACCGCCATTATCGTTGTATTCATAAATGGCAAAATGGTAGGCGGTTCCAGACTGCAAACCGGAGAGCGTGAAGCTGTCGGTGTTCCCTGCTGTACCTGTGCCTTCAAAAACCACTTTATTTCCTTCACCTGTCGGGCCAACCTCTGAACCTGCGCCGTAGTTGGCATTAGCGTTAGTTGTATAAGAAATTCCGTTATCGGGCGTAAAGTTGACCGCACTCCCTTCACGCGCTACCACAATGCGGCCTTCGCCATCGCCATTGGTAAAGCTTACGTCCATGGAGTTTCCGTCGGTATTGGAGAAAGAAATGCCGGAGGCGTTGGTAGAGGGCGGCAAGTCAAATGGAGAAGTCATTGCCAGACTATTAAAGTACAGGTTTCTTTCGCCGCTTCCGCCATCGTTATTCGAACCGGCACTTACGTTATAAAATCTGATATTCTCAATGGTACCCTCATTAATACCCGAAATCGTGCCAGATTCCGAACCTGTCGAGCCACCAGTCCGCTCAGCCGTCCAGTCAACATCATTTCCATTTTGGGTAAAGGTAAATGTGATTACCGTATTGGCATCATAAGTATTGCTAAACAATGAGGTTCCTTCCAGAACATACTGATCACTGCCAACATTGAAATTTATAACCGTATTGTTCGAAGCATCGCGAAGGTCAAATCCTTTAGCTCCATCCCGAAAGTTGACGCCCACGCTTACTGAGAAAGTGTCCCCGTCCTCTAAGCTTTTAGGAAATGGCCTTGTCGCCGCCGAAGTAGCGTCACTGCCCGAATTTGCAAATAGTCCAAAGGATTTATTATCGGTGTCAAGAGCGGAACTAAAGGAGCCAATGAATCTTCCTGCAGACCCGCCATTAGGCGTTGAAGTATCGAAGGACCAAGCCTCAAAACCGGTTCCCTCGTTATTTGAAGTATCCCAAGCTGGTGGATCATAATTACCCGCATCATCCTCGGCAACGGTCACCTGCCCTGTCACACTCTCCCCCATGCCAATCACGAGCAGCATAACCAGGCTCAGGCACAGGCTTCGGAGCAGGGTTTTGGGAGGGCTGTAGTGTTTTATTCCGTTTTGTTTCTGCTGTAGCTGTGTTGTTTTCATAGGATTTAGTTCTTCGAAAGATTGTTGTTGATTGCGTCATGCCTCCGGCGCATCTGAGTTATGACGTTTGGGCCATCAGGGGAATCTCTGTCGGTACGGCGCACAGCCGGCACGAGTGAGTGTGCATGGGCGTTTCCTGTGCTTCACGTTTGCACAGGAGTGCCGTGCTATAATTTTGTTGTATTTATGTAAAATATATTAAATAAATAATAGGCGCTTTATGTTTATTAAAAAAGCGCTTTTTGTGGTATCTGAAACTATTTTAATAAGGCAAATGCAGCACGTTACCGGGCGGAAGCTCCTACAGTCATGGTTGCTTCCGGCTTGCGGCTGGGCAAGTTTTACTTAGTAAGCGCTTACATTTAAGCTAATTATAATTTCCAAATCCTGCAATTTAATTAGACGGCTTTTTACATCATTGCCTTTAATTTCTATGGGCGGCTCATCATCCTGTTGAACTGCAGAAGATAGCTTCCTGAGTCCCGGGGCGCCGGGGAATGCTGCGGCGCGGGTTTGTATTGTAGTGCCCGTACTTATTTTCCTACGCCCATCATAGATTAAGCTTTTTTTATGCCGTCCGAACTGGAGTTTGACTCATTTATGCAGGAGATAAAGGCCCGGGATCCGCATCAGCCGGAGTTTTTGCAGGCCGTGCGCGAGGTGATGCACTGGGTGCTGCCGTTTGCCGCATCACAAGAACGCTATAGCTCGCCTTCGCTGCTGCGGCGATTGTGCGAGCCGGAGCGCATCATTCAGTTTCGCGTGCCCTGGAGCGATGATGACGGCCGCGAACAGGTTAATCGCGGGTTTCGGGTGCAGTTTAACAGCGCCATCGGGCCGTATAAAGGCGGCCTTCGGTTTCATCCGAGCGTTAATCAGAGCATTCTGAAGTTTCTGGCTTTTGAACAGAGTTTTAAAAACAGCCTCACCTCTCTTCCGCTGGGCGGCGGTAAGGGCGGGGCGGATTTTAATCCCAAGGGCCGCTCCGATGCCGAAGTCATGCGGTTTTGCCAAAGTTTTATGACCGAGCTGCATCATCATATCGGGCCGGAGACTGATATTCCGGCGGGTGATGTGGGCGTGAACGGCCGCGAAATTGGCTTCCTGTTCGGGCAGTACAAGCGCCTGAAACGCCGCTTCGACGGCATCCTCACGGGCAAGGGCGAGTCGTTTGGCGGCAGCCTGCTGCGTCCGCAGGCGACCGGCTACGGACTGCTGTACTTCGCCGAAAAAATGATGCATGAGCGCTATGGCGAGGAGCTGGACGGGCAGCGCGTGTTCATTTCCGGGGCGGGCAACGTGGCGCGTCATGCCTGCCAGAAAGCCCTCGAAATGGGCGCCCGGGTGCTGACGCTCTCGGATTCCGACGGCTATATTTTTGTGAAAGACGGGCTGAGCGAAGCCGATCTGCAGGCTATCACCGAGCTTAAAAAAGACAACGGAGGCCGGCTTTCGGAGGCCCCTGAGCGCATCGACTGCCAGTATTATGAAGGCAGGCCGTGGCCGCATTTTCAGGCCTCGGGCGAGGACGGCCGCGTGGATATTGCCCTGCCCTGCGCCACGCAAAACGAGCTGGACGGCGACGACGCGGCGGCGCTCATCAAGAGCGGACTCAAATGCCTGGCCGAAGGCGCCAACATGCCGTGTACCAACGAGGCCGTGTGCAACTTCCGGGACGCGGGCATCAGCTACGCGCCGGGAAAGGCCAGCAACGCCGGCGGCGTGAGTGTATCCGGACTGGAAATGACGCAAAACGCCATGCGGCTTTCCTGGACGGCCGACCGCGTAAATGGCGAACTGCGGCAGATCATGCAGCACATTCATGAGGTTTGCGAGGCGCACGGCGGGGAGCCGGGGCAGGCGGCCATCAACTACGAAAAAGGCGCGGCCATTGGCGGCTTCATCAAGCTGGCCGACGCCATGCTCGCTCAGGGAAGCGTATAACGGCTATCGCACCGCTTCTTTGTCGAAACTTTCCCGCTTGCGTTTGTAGGGAATGAGCAGCACGAACAACAGCAGCAGCGGCAGCAGCGTAAAATAAAAGGCCGTCTGCCCGTCGAGCCGGCCAAAAAGAAAGCCGGTAATGATGGAGCCGCTCGTTCCGCCCAGAGCCGAAAAAATGACGATAAGGCCGGTCATGCCGCTTTGCCGGTTTTTGGGCAGCGCGCTGAGCACCGACGAGCTGAGCGTTGGGTAAATCGGCGCTAAAAACAAGCCCATCGCCGGAAGCAAATACGCCGCCAGCGGAACCTCCGCCCAGCCGGTAACCGAGCCCGGCTCTATGCCGATGGTCAGCGGCAAGACTAAAATAACCAGCACAATAGCGATGATGATACAGGCCTGAAGCACGTAAAACCAGCTTACGCGCTTCATCACATAGCCGCCCAGCAGCCGGCCCGCGGCCAGACAACCCGCAAAAATGCTGGCCATCTGCACGCTGATGGCATCTGGAAGCTGGAGCACGTTGTAGTTAAAGGACGGCAGCCAGGTGTTGAGGGCCTGCTCGATGTACACGTATAAAAATGCGCCCAGAATAAAAAAGATGATGAGCGGATATTTTACCAGCGAAATCATTTCGACAAATGCTTTGGTAGAGCTGTCTGCATCGGTTTGCACGCTGCTTTCATCCAGCGAAGTCGTGAGCAGCAGCACAAAGGCCATCATCCCGATAGCAGCCAGGGCGTAGTAGGTATCGGTCCAGCGAAGCGTATCGGAATCAATAAAAAAACCGAACAACCAGAAGCCGCCCAGCAGGCCAATCATAAAAAAGCCCTCCAGCACGCTCACAAAACTGGCGTGCTCGCTGTCGCCCTCGGTAATCAGGCTCACGGCCGAATAGACCGATACTTTGATGAGCGCAAAGCTTACGCCTACCATCGCAAATAAAAGCTGAGAAACGGCAAAACCGCCGAAGACGGCCATCAGCAGGCTGCCGGCAATAACGGTGGCCAGCCCAACCAGCATGGCGTTTTTGTAGCCAAAACGCGGAATGTAGGAGGCAATCAGGAACGAGCCGATAGCAATGGATAAATCTTTGTAGGCCTCCAGAATACTGGCCGATTCCTTCGCCACGCCGTATTCGTTCACGACCTGAAGCACCACCACGCCCACGCTGTTGAGCAAAATGGCAAAGATGATGTAGTTGAAAATCAGCGAGAGTTTCAGCTTCCAGTAGGGCATGTAAGAAAAATTAGCGTAAGGGTGATGGCATCGCGGTCGCGAATTTAGTTCATGGCCCAGGTTTTGCCGACGTCTTCAAACGGCACACAGCCCTGGTAGGGGCCGGGATTCATGGCATAGCGCAGATGCCCGGTTGCGCCGGGCTCCGACCAGCAGTAGCCGGTAACCGCTAAATATTTGAAGCTGCGGAAAAACGCCGGGGCCAGCTCTTCGCTCATCGGGCTATGTTGGGCTTCTTCGTCCAGGGCGGCGGCAAAACTGAGGCGGGCGTCGTCCTCAAGCTCGGCAAATACCGCCCCGGCCTGCTGCATGGCACGCTCGTTCACGGCCTTAATGCCCTCTAAAAACTGCGCACGTTCGTCTTCGGTGTGCACTTCCGCCACGTATTTATCGATAAATGCGGGCACGCCGGCTTCGATAGCGCCGGGCGTATCGGTTTTGGGAATCAGGGTTTCGGCGAGCTGCTCGACCAGCTTCCGCTGGGCATCATCGAACAGCAGCGGCTGCCAGTCGGGCCCGGTTTCGGGCGTGCACCCCTGAAAACTGCTGAGCATGGCGGGCGTTAATACAATGCCGCCCATCAGCCAGGCGGCGCGTTTAATAGCTTCTCTTCGGTCCATAAATCAAAAAAAATGCAGGATTGGGAGTACGAAAGGGTGATGGCACCGTGGCCCATCACCCTTTATGATGTAGTTATAAATTGCCTTTGTTGAGCTCGTCGGCGGCGTAGTTGGCCGCCCGGGCCGAAAGCGCCATGTAGGTGAGCGACGGATTCTGGCACGCGCCGGAGGTCATGCAGGCCCCGTCGGTTACGAACACGTTTTTGCAGGCGTGCACCTGATTCCATTTATTGAGCACCGAGGTTTTGGGATCCCGGCCCATGCGGGCGGTGCCCATTTCATGAATGCCCAGGCCCATGCCGCCGATGTCGTCGAAGGTCGTTACGTTTTTAAAGCCGGCGGCTTCGAGCATTTCGGCCGCGTCGTTTTTCATGTCGGCGCGCATCCTGTGCTCATTTTCGCCGAAGTCGGCGTCCATCACCATGGTGGGCTGTCCCCATTTGTCGCGCTTGTCGAAATCGAGGCTCACTTTATTATTATGATCCGGCAGCACTTCCCCGAATGCGGTGATGCCAACTTTCCAGTCGCCCGGCTGCTGGAGCAGGCCCTTGAGCTCGCGGCCCACGCCCAGTTCGCTCACGCCGCGTTCCCATTCTTCGCGGCTTCCCCCGCCCTGATAGCCAAACCCGCGCAGATAATCGCGTTTCGACTCCTGACCAATATTTTGGTAGCGTGGAATATAGATGCCGTTAGGCCGCCGCCCGATGTAGTACTGATCGCCAAAACCTTCATAAATCCCGTTGGCTCCCACGCGGAAATGATGATCCATGATGTTGTGGCCGAGCTCGCCGGAGTCGTTGCCCAGCCCGTCGGGGAAGCGGTCGCTGCGGGAGTTAAGCATGATGAGCGCCGTATTGATGGTTGAGGCATTCAGGAAAATCACTTTGGCATAGAATTCCATGGTTTCCAGGGTCTCGGCATCAATCACCCGAACGCCCGTGGCTTTGCCTTTTTCTTCATCATAAATTACCGAATCGACGATGGAGTTGGGCCGCAGAAACATGTTGCCGGTGGCTTCGGCGGCGGGAATGCTGGCGGCGTTGCTGCTGAAATACGCGCCATAGGGACAACCGCGCCAGCACAGATTCCGGCTCTGGCATACGCCCCGGCCGTTCTTAGGCTCGGTGAGATGGGCCGTGCGCCCTATCGTTAACACACGATTAAAGTTCTCGGCCATGGAGTCT
>JBMCPG010000051.1:0-7469 GCA_048626035.1 Cyclonatronaceae bacterium | reverse complement strand
CCGCCAGCGTGGACGGAAGCGATTTTGTGAACGGCAGCTACACATCCGGCCTGATGTTTTTGAACAACGATCTGGAAAACGCCTTCCTGAGCGTTCCTGTAAGCATAGAAGCCGAAGGCGGCCAGCCGGATATTCTGCTGAGCGAAAGTGATATCAACTTCGGAACCGTGTTTCTGGAATATCCGCAAACGCGCGAGCTGCAGATCAACAACAACGGCCGCGCCGACATCAGCTTTGAAGGGGTTGAAGCCCTTAATCCCGCCATCTCAGTAGCTTTTGCCGACGAAGCAGAAGGCATTGCTGCGCTGGATTCGGTGATGGTCAGCATCACCTACGATCCCGGCGAGGTAGAGCTGCTCGACGAAGAGCTTATTATTGCTACCGATGATGCGGGCACCGGCGATATCATCATAGATTTGCTCGGAGAAGCGGCCATCGCCCCGGATATCCGCCTCAACCGTAATCTGTTGTTCGCCGAAGTAGAGCCCGATCAGATTGTTTCGCAGGCCATGACGGTGCGCAATGCCGGCGGAAGCACGCTCGACTACGAAGTCGATTTTGAAGAAACCACCGAAGGCAACGAAGGCGGCTATCCTTCCTGGATTCTCTACGTAGATGGCGACGGCAGCCTCGAACCCGAGGAGGTTGATGAGCTTACCGTACGCTTTCGCGGAAACGTGGAGCCGGGCGATTACACCGCCGATATGATCATCACCAGTAACGATCCGGCCGGCGAGGAAAACCGCGTGAGCCTGCAAATGACGGTTGTTACCAACACGTCTGCAACTCCCGAAAATGAGCAGCCCACCAGCTTTGAGCTGTCCCAAAACTATCCTAATCCGTTTAACCCGACCACCAATATTTCCTACGCGCTGCCCGAAAACGCGCATGTGCGCCTGGAGGTTTTTAACGTGCAGGGACAACGGGTAGCGTTGCTGGTAGATCAGCAACAAAATCCTGGAAATTACTCGGCCACCTTCGACGCTTCGGGGCTGTCGAGCGGAGTGTATATCTACCAGATTCAGGCCGCTGGCTATACCAAAACCCAGAAAATGCTTTTGGTTAAATAGAGCAGCATCAGCGGTATCAACATGATGAAAAGCAGCCTCGTCCCGTTTTAGGGCGAGGCTGCTTTTGTATGAAGTATCGCCCGGCACAAAAACAGAATCCGGCTTCGTTGGCAGCAGCCGTTTTTTGTACTTTTATCTTTTCTTCTCAACCTCAACCTCAACCTCAACCTAAACCTAAACCATGCCCGCCCTCTATATTGTAGGCACGCCCATCGGCAATTTAGATGACTTCCCGCCCCGGGCGATTTCTGTGCTTCAGGCGGCCGACCTTATTGCCTGCGAAGACACCCGCACCAGCGGCCGGATGCTGCGGAATGCCGGCATAGAAACGCCGCTTGTTTCGTTTCATCAGCATAATGAGCACGGCCGCGCCCCGGAGTTAATTGCCCGGATTCAGCGCGGCGAAACGCTCGCGCTCATCAGCGATGCGGGCATGCCGGCAATTTCGGATCCCGGTTTTTTACTCACCCGGCTGGCGCATCAGGCCGGAATTCCGGTTGTACCGGTGCCCGGGCCGGTAGCTGCCATCACAGCCCTGGCGGCCAGCGGGCTGCCTTCCGATAAATTTGTTTTTGAAGGCTTCCTGCCGCCTAAAAAAGGCCGGCGCGGCCGCATACAAGAGCTGGCTGAAGAAGAACGCAGCGTCTTGCTTTATGAAAGCCCACATCGTATCGTAAAGCTCATAGAACAGTTTCTTGAAGTATGCGCCCCAGATCGCATGGCCGCTATCGGCCGCGAGCTCACTAAAATACACGAAGAAATCCGCCGGGATACGCTTGCCGGGCTGCACGAAGAGCTGGCCGCCCGCCCCAAACAGCGGGGGGAGTTTGTATTTGTGCTGGCCGGAAAATCCTACCGGGAAACGGAAGCCGGCTAAGCCGAATTTACATTAGCGCTGCGCTTCCGATACGGATGCCATGCCCTCCTATCCTTTTATCTCCATTTTCTTCATGCCGTCTTCCAAACACCCCCATACCCGGCCCCCGCACGACTGGAGCCGCGATCCTGCATTTGCCCGCATCATTCCACCCGAAGAAATCATTGAAGCCTACAAAACCGGCTATTTCCCGATGGCCGACAGCAGCCGCGCCGATGCCGATGTCTTCTGGTACACGGCCTACGAACGGGGCATCATCCCCCTGGAAAAGTTTCACATGCCCCGCAGAAGCCGCAAGTATTTTCGGCAATATGATTTTACATGCACAATCAATCATGATTTTGCCGGCGTAATTGACGGCTGTGCCGAACGCGAAACGACCTGGATTAACCCGGTTATACGCAACACGTTTTTATATTTGTATGAGCATGAGCTGGCTCACTCCGTAGAAGTGCGTAAAAAAGACAAGCTGGTCGGCGGCCTTTACGGCCTGGCGCTCGGCGGGGCTTTTTTTGCCGAATCCATGTTTCAATACCACGATGAGGGCCATAAGGCGGCGCTGTATTTTTGTCATCAGCAGCTTGTACAGCAAGGATTTACGCTTTGGGACGTGCAGTTCAAAACCCCGCATCTTGCCCAATTCGGCTGCGAAAAAATAGCGCGGGGAAAATACAAAAACATGCTGGCCCATGCGCTGGCCCGCCAGGTTTCTTTTGTATGATGAGGCCCGCCCGCCCCGCGTCGCCTCCGGAAGCTATAACACCGCGCGGATGGCCCATAAGTCGGGAAATACGGCTTTATGGGTGGTACTGCGCAGATAGGCCACGCCATCGCTGCCCCCGGTGCCTTTTTTGCTGCCAATGGTGCGCTCCACCATTTTTACATGCCGGTAGCGCCATTCCTGAAGGCCTTCGTCAAAATCGACGAGCAGCTCGGCCAGCAGCGCCGCCTCCGGATCGTTACGCATTACGTTTACGAGTATCTCCTGGGCCGTTTTGCTTGGCTCAAAAAGCAGCCCCTCCGGCGCTTTCAGCCGCTCCGGGATCGGCATCGCATGCTTTTTCTGGCGTAAATAGGCGCAAAAGGCTTCCCAAAAAGTTTGTTCTTCCATCCGCCGGGTGATGGCCCCAAGGGCGGGTTCATGGCCCGCGTGCGCTTCAGTCATGAGCCCGAATCGCAGCCCGCACAGGATTTCCAGCTCCCGAAATTGCACCGACTGAAACCCGCTGGAGCTGTCCAAAAAGCCGCGAAACTGATTGAAGGAGAGCGGCGTCATAGTTTCCAGAATATCAATTTGCCCCACCAGGGTTTTCATGATCGTGAGTATGCGCCGCATGGTTTTAATGCTCTGCCAGGTATTGCCGTTGTTTAGCTCGGCGCGCAGCAGATTGCTTTCGTGAAGTATCTGCTTAAACCACAGCTCATAGGTTTGATGAATAATAATAAACAGCGTTTCGTCGTGCTCTTCGGGCCGGGATTTATGCTGCTGAAGGGCCAGCAACTGGTCGAGTTTCAGATAATTTGTATAATTCAGCGACTTGGAACCTGGGTTTTTGGAGCCGGAAAACGGGCATGACATAAGCAGAGCAGCATCAACGTGAAAAATGAACGGCCGGGTAACGCCCCCGCAATATACGCGGATTCCGGCATTTCTGCCCATTGCGGATCGCAAAACACCCTGCATAACATCAATAAAACTTGCAATAAAACGTTCATACCCGCATCTTGACAGCAGTTCTAATGCTCTCGTTATCCTAAAATCTGTTCCCTATGAGTTCTTTGCGCGCCGAAGCATCCGATATTTTCCGCCTCACCCTTTCATCCATGAAACCTGAAAAACTCGTTCGCCGGGCGCTTCAGCTTAAAGATGATATGCTCCGGATCGATGGCGAATTATTTTCCCTCAATAACCGGCCCGTATATGTATTAGGCGCCGGAAAAGCGGCCGCGCGCATGGCGGCTGGCACGGAAAGCGTTCTTCAATCTTACATCCGCGACGGCCTGGTAATTGGCCCTGAAGCCGGTGGCGCAGCTGGCCCGCAACAGGCCTCCCTGGAGCGCATTCAGCTTTTTTCGGGCACGCATCCCAAGCCCGACGAAAGCTCGCTGGCTTCCACGCTCGAACTCATGAAGCTGGCCCGGAGCATCCCCGAAGAAGCGCTGGTGCTCGTGCTTATTTCCGGCGGGGCCTCCTCCCTTATGGAAGCCCCGGCCGGCCGGCTGGAGCTACCCGACGTGCGCCAAACCTACGACACGCTGCTGCGTAGCGGAGCCACTATTCAGGAAATGAACACCGTGCGTAAGCAGCTCTCGGCCGTTAAAGGCGGAAAGCTGCTCAACATGCTAAAGGCCCGCGATGTCGTTTCGCTCATCATCTCCGATGTGCCGGGCGATGATCCCGCATTTATTGCCAGCGGCCCCACGACGCCCGACCAGACCACGCGGCAGGACGCGCTCGACATCATCCAAAAACATCATATTGAAGCCGGGCTGCCCGGGGCGGTACTGGATTTTCTGAAACAGCCGGAGCCCGCACGGGAAACCCGTTTTAGCGGGCGGCATCACAGCTGTATGGTGGGCACGTCCAAAATTTTTGCTGAAGAAGCCGCCCTGCACGCGCGGGCAAAAGGATACAAAACCGAAGTGGCCGATAAAGCTTACAACGCACCGGCCGAAGAAGTCGCCGGCCGCATGCTCAGGAGCATTCCGAAAATCCGGCTGGGCAAAAAAGCCTTCATTTTTCACGGGGAAAGTACAATTCAGGTAAGCGGTGATGGCAAAGGCGGGCGGAATCAGCATATTGCCCTGCTGCTGGCCGAGGGGCTGGCGGGCAAAAAAGACGTGCTGGCTCTCAGCGCGGGCACCGATGGCATCGACGGAAACGTGCCGGTAGCCGGTGCCTTTACCGATGGCGAAACCCTGGCACGCGCCCGGGGGCTCGGTCTCGACATACACGAGTATAAAGCCAATTTTGATTCTTATCATTTTTTCAAGTCCCTGAATGAGCTTATTATTACCGGCCCGACCGGAAATAATGTGATGGATTTTCAACTCATTCTATGCGAATAGGCCCGGCGGCTATTTTCTTTCTTCATCTCTAACTTTTTTTGCATGCTTTGGGAAGATCCCCTGCTTTTATGGCTGTTATTACTGCTTCCGCTGCTGGCCGGCGGAAGCGTTTGGGTAGCCCGGAAACGCCGCAACAGACTGCGGCAATTTTTTTCAGACGAACTCCTGGGGCAGATCGGAAACCAGGCCTGGCGGCCGGGAAAACGCCTGCGGGCCGGTTTTTTATATTCCGGACTGGCCCTGCTCATTATGGGCATGGCCGGCCCGAAAATCGGCAGTGAAATCCGTGAGGTAACCCGGGAAGGCGTAGATTTAATGATTGCTCTGGACGTTTCCCGCAGCATGAATGCCGAAGACGTGCGCCCCAGCCGCCTGGACAAAGCCCGCTTTGAAATTGCCAGCCTCATCGACCGGCTTCAGGGCGACCGCGTAGGCCTTATTTTATTTACCAATACCGCCTTCCGGCAGTGTCCGCTCACCACCGATTATGCCGCCTTCAGCATGTATATGGATCTGGCTTCTACCGATCAGCTTCCGGCGGCCGGAACCAATTTCAACGCCCCGCTTGAGGAAGCGCTCGACGCTTTTCAAAACCGGAGCGGGCAGCGGGAGGACGCGGCCAAAGTGCTGCTTTTTTTCTCCGATGGCGAAGATCACAGCCCAGGCATAGAAGAGCAGCTCAAAAGCCTGAGCGAGGCCGGTGTTTACATCTACACGGTAGGTATCGGCAGCGCTTCGGGCGCGCCCATTCCGCTGTATAACGAGCGCAGCGGCCGGCGCACCGGCTACGTGAGCGACCGGCAGGGCCAGCGGGTCATTAGTCGGCTGGAATCCGCAAATCTGCGTGAAATCGCCGAAGCCGGCCGCGGGCAATACTATGAAATCCGCCGGGGCAATGATCGCCTCGATAGCTTTACGCGGCTCCGACTACGCCAACCGCTACCAATACCCCACCGCCGCCGGGCTGCTGCTGCTCTGCCTGTACTTCATCACGCCGATGTACAAACCCGCCCGCATCACCTCAACCTCAACCTCAACCTAAACCTAAACCTAAACCTCATCCCCCCTGCATGATCAAACTTTTTGTCCTCGATCTGGACGGCTGCGTATCCATGCCGTTTGAAATTCCGGAATGGGACGCGCTGCGGCAGCTCCGGGAGCTGAACGATGCCAGCCGCCAGGACCGCCGCATTCCGCCCATCACCATTTGCAGCGGCCGCCCGCAACCCTATGTGGAAGCCGTAGGACAGTGGCTCGGGGTGTATCAGCCGCTCATTTTTGAAAGCGGCGGCGGCATGTTCGATCCGCGTGATGTGAGCCTGCACTGGCCGCCCGAGCTGGACGATCATGCCGAAGCGCAAATTGCCGAAATCCGGAAATGGGTAGATGAGGAAGTCCTCTCGGCATACGAGGGCACCGTTAGTGAATTTACCAAGCGCACCGATGTAGGCATTATTCATCGTGAAGAGGCCGTCATAAACGAGATTTACCAAAAGGTAAACGCCAAAGTGAAGGCCGATTTTCCGGCCTTTGAAGCGCATTTTACCGAAATTTCCATCAATATTATTATGAAGGCGGCGAATAAAGGCAGCGGCCTGCGCTGGCTGGCCCGGAAAACAGGCATTTCTACCGGGGAAATCGCCTATATCGGCGACAGCGGCGGCGACATTCCCGCGCTTAAGGAAGCCGGAATGGCCTTTGCCCCGGCCAATGCAAGGCTGGCGCTGAAACGCCTGCCGGGCATCATCCCTACCAAATCGCCCGCTACCCGGGGCGTTATTGAAGCCTACAAACACATCATAGAAGCAAATCAAAGCTAAATTAAAGCATTTTTCTCTTACATCCGGAATCCAATTATGGCAACCCAATCGTCTGAAATCAAAGAAAGCGTAAAACAAAAATACAGTAAAATCGCCCGCGATGCCGGCGGCTGCTGCGGCCCGGCCGGCTGTTGCGAGGGCGGCGGCGAGGTGTTCAATATGATGAACGAATCTTACGCGCAGCTTGCCGGCTACACTCCTGATGCGGATTTATCGCTGGGCTGCGGCATTCCGGTGAAAACGGCGGAGCTGAAACCGGGGCAGCACGTGCTTGATCTGGGAAGCGGAGCAGGAAATGATATTTTTGTAGCCCGCTCGGTTGTAGGAACGTCCGGACAGCTTACGGGCCTTGATTTTTCTGAGGATATGCTGGCAAAAGCCCGGCGGAATCAGCAGAAGCTCGGCTATGAAAACATCCGCTTTGTGCAGGGCGATATCGAAGCCATGCCGCTGGAAGCGCATCAGTTCGACGTAGTTTTATCGAACTGCGTGCTCAACCTTGTGCCCGACAAAAAAGCCGCTTTTGCCGAAATCTTCCGGGTGCTCAGGCCCGGCGGACATTTCACGATTTCCGATATTGTGCTGGAAGGCCAGCTCAGCGACTGGATGCTAAAATCAGCCGAACTATATGCG
>JBMCPG010000050.1:0-7501 GCA_048626035.1 Cyclonatronaceae bacterium | reverse complement strand
CGAAACGGGAAAACGTTTCCAGTCGCTCGTCGTGCAGGCGGGCGGCAAACATACCGTAGGCGATGGTTTGCGCGTAAATATCGGCAAATTCCTTCTGGCTGATATCATGGATCAATACATTCTGAAAGGCCGAAAGCTGCTCGTGCAGGGTTTTATTAGCCTGATGCGGCGCTTCACCATCGGGCTGCTGATCGGCATTCAGGGCCTTTTCAATCACCTCGGAAAGCATTCGGGCCTTTGCCGCCATCATTTTGGAAAGCACGGAGGCCGATTTGATGGCCTGAAGACTGTGCGAGGCAAAATCCATGATCATAAACCGGAAGCGCTCTTCCTCTTCCGGCAGAAAACGGATGCTGTCGCCGGCCATCTTTCCGATACGCACGGAGTCCACAAACTCCCCGTGCCGGTAAAAATGAAACTCCAGATAATCGGTAAAAATGATGTTGGGCAGCGACTGCCGGTAGCGGTTGAACTGCTCCTTGTGCTTTGCGCCGGTGAGCGGTTCGCCAATATCCTTGGCTTCTATATACCCGATGGGAATGCCCTCCCGGGTGAGGATATAATCCGGCGCGCCGCAGGCAATACGGGCCGGCTCGTTGGTAACCATCACCTTAGTCAACATCTCCTCCAGCAGATTCTGAAGATCGCCCCGGTACGAATGCTCCCGCGAAATGCCGGCTTTGTACCTCTCATTACCGCGCTTGATGTATTTTGAAACAGCCATGCAGATGCAAATGTATGATTTAAAAATTATACGTACCGCAATGTACTAAAATAAGCGGAATGTGATGGTTTTAAATTGTGAATCATTGGGGTCCGGGGGGGCACGGATTCCATTTAAAATGCCTGATCAAGATAATAGGCACTTTTTTAAACTTCTGGTCAAAGTCGAGCCTTTCTTTGCTGGTGCAAATCTCATATTCCGCGCCCTGAAGAAGCTTCTCTTACCTTTTGTGCGGATACGCCAGTGGGGCGTTACAAACGGCAGGTAACCAAAAACCGCCGGCTGGAACAACGAATTGCTTTCTTAGGAATAATGATGGTAAATGGCGAATGGCTGTCCATCCCTCAATTTCTCCCTTTCCCCCTACTAACCTTCTATTATAGTCAAGACAAACACAGGACAAAGTCATATCAAAGTCGTATCAAAGTCGAATATGATATGTCTTTGATACGTCTTTAATGTGTTTTTGATCTATCTTTGAACTGGCTTTATTCCGGACAAAACACGGAGACGCTAAAGCTCTCTATGAATATGAACCGCCGTGTAGCTATCAAAAAAAAGCCCGGAAAATCTGCTTCCGGGCTTTTTCAGGGATGGTTTGATGCGTTTAAGGATTTCCGGCGGCCGGATCAGTCGTCATCATCGTCGTCATGGTCGTGGGCCTGGAAGGAGCGCGCGATGTTTTGGTTGATGAGGGCTTTGTTTGCTGGATTCGTGGGATCCAGGACTTCACTGCTGTTCCCGGCAAACCAGCCGTCAATGTCGATGGTGATTTTGAGGATATCGCTGCCGGCTTCGGTAACTTCGAGCGCGGGGTTGATGTCCATTTCAATTTCGAATTCTTCATCAGAACGAAACATGAAGGGTTCATCCTGAAACAGGCCTTTCACGACCACGGAATAGCGCCCGGTTTCATCGTTAAAATCGGCATCATTCACGGGCGGGTCGCTGTCATCGGGGCGTTCGATTTCAAGCTCAAACTCATCATACAGTCCGGGCGGAACTTCCCGTTCTGTTATAATCAGAGGCGAGCCGTCGAGCGGAAGATTTACGATAAATTCTTCTACCTCAAAATCCAGCCAGTCGTTCTGTACGCTTTCCAATTCTACTTCATCGATAAAGAATTTGACTTCCTGAATTTCAAGGCCGGGCTGATTTTTGGAATCGGCAGCTTTAAGGCCGGTATTTCCGACGGCTGCCTGCATGTGCAGTTCTATGGTTGAGATCTCGGAATTTGAGCTGGTTGAATCGCAGGAAATGAGCAGCAGGGATGCGGCTGAGAAAAGGAATAAAAGGGTAAGTATTTGTTTCATAGGTGTTTTTTTAATGATGGTTTACAAAGTAACGATGCTTCACCTGTACTACAGGCGGGCAACACGCCATCCCCTAATACAAAAGAAAACTTAACGGCCGCAGTTGCACAAGAGGACAAAAAAGCCCTGCGTCTGTTATAAAGAACAAGGCTTTTATAACGCGTTATAAAAAACGCCAAAAGTTAAGAAGAAATTTTAAACGCTCCGTTATTCTGACCGCTAAGTCCCTGCGGTATATGCTTCTACTCTTCAGCTGTCAAAATTCCTCCAGGGCGCTTCGTCCGGCATGTGGGCGCAACTGAATTTCCGCCGGTCGTGTTGGGTCGGATGATCCAGCTCCAGCGCGTACGACAATAGCGCCAGTTGCCGGCCTTCGGGCTGATGTTTGCCCTTGTTGCCGTATTTGTAGTCGCCCCACAGCGGAAACCCGCTTTCGGCGCACTGCACCCGAATCTGATGCGAGCGGCCGGTAATCAGCTCGATTTCTATCAGGGCCAGGCCTTGCGTTTTGTCCTGCGCCAGCCTGCGGAAATGCAGCTCGGCGGCTTTAGCATCCGGCGTTCTGGCCCCGACGGCCCGCACGACATTGCGCTGACGATCCTTCAGCAGATGATGCTTCAAGGTTCCGGCTTCCGGCGGCGCGCCCATCACCACGGCTCTGTAGATTTTTCGCACGTGTTTGCGCCGGAACTGATCCGACAGCCGCGCCGCCGCTTTGGAGGTGCGCGCGAAGACCATCACCCCGCGCGCCGGACGGTCCAGGCGATGCACCAGCCCTAAAAATACGTTTCCGGGCTTGTGGTATTTTTCCTTGAGATAATCTTTCAGCAGAGAAAGCAAATCCTCATCCCCGCTTTCATCCCCCTGCACGGGGATGTCAGGCATTTTTTCGACCACCAGCAAATGATTGTCTTCGTAAAGCGGGCGAAAGGCGGAGGCATCGGGCATGGGCAGCGTCGTTTTGGGCAGGGTGATGGGTTCCGGGGCAAATAGCCGGCAGATGCGCCAATTATAGCATTATTTTTTTATCTTGTGAAATTCCCTGAAAAGCTCTCCGCCGCCTTCATGATACCAAACGGCGCGGGAGTTCTTATCATCATGATTTTAAATTTTACGCTATGTCTTTGTACGAAACGCTATTATCTGATCTCAAAACGGCCATGAAAGCCAAAGACTCGCGCCGGCTGCAGGTGCTGCGCTCGTTGAAGTCCGGCGTGCTCGAAAAGGAAATCGCCAGCCGGAAAGGCGGCGAACGCGGCGAAGTGTCCGACGAGCTGGTTATTGAAGTGCTCACCAAAGCCGCCAAACAGCGCCGTGATTCGCTTGCACAATATGAAGAAGCCGGCCGCGATGATCTGGCTACGGTCGAGCGCGAAGAGCTGAAAATTATTGAAAGCTACCTGCCTGAGCAGCTCAGCAAAGAGGAAATCGCCGCGCTGGTAGATGAGGTCATTGCCCAAACCGGGGCCGCTTCCATGCAGGATATGGGCAAGGTGATGGGCGCGCTGATGCCGAAAGTGAAGGGCAAGGCCGATGGCAAGCTGGTCAGCGCTACCGTCAAAGAACAGCTCGCAAAGCTATGAATTTGCTCGATGGCATCATTCTTGTCCCGCTACTGTTTGCCGGGTTTCAGGGCTTTCGCAACGGCCTGATGCGCGAGGTCATCGGGCTGGTGGGCGTAGTTTTGTCGCTGTTTGTATCCTTTCGCTACCTGGATGAAACCGCCCGTGCCGTTTCTGATGTCATCACCATTAGCGAAACCTATCTGCCGATTGTGGCGTTTGCCGTGCTGTTTCTGAGCCTGCTGGCCGGGGTTCAGGCCCTGATTTACCTGCTGGAAAAAATCCTGAAAATGGCGATGCTGAGCCTGCCCAACCGCCTGCTCGGCCTGGCCTTCAGCGTGCTGAAAAGCAGCGTGTTTATCAGCGCATTTCTGATTCTGCTGGCGCTCTTCGATATGCCCGGCGAGGAGTTGCGCGAAGGCTCCATGCTCTATGGCTACATCACGCCGGTTGCGCCCGTGGCCTACGATGCGCTGGCGACCGTGTATCCTGAAACCGAAAATCTTGCCCAGACGTTGGAAGACCTGGCGGGGTCGAGGTTAAAGTAGAAAGGGTTTAGGGTTTAGGGTTTAGGGTTTAGGGTTTAGGTCAAAAAAAGCAGATGAGTACGGCCATTCAAAATTTATAATCTAACATTTAAAATTAAAACATGTTTAAACCTGTAGAAGAGCAGCTGGAAGTCATCAAGCGGGGTACGATTGAAATTATTCCGGAACAGGAGTTACGCGAAAAACTGGAGGCTTCCCGCAAGGAGAACCGGCCGCTGCGCATTAAGCTGGGCTGCGACCCGACCCGGCCGGATTTACATCTGGGGCATTCGGTGATTTTGCGCAAGCTGCGGCAGTTTCAGGATCTGGGCCATCATGCTATTTTGATTATCGGGGATTTCACCGGCATGATCGGCGACCCGACCGGACAGAATAAAACGCGTCCGGCGCTGACCGTCGAGGATGTGCGCGCTAACGGACAAACGTATTTCGAGCAGGCATCACAGATTCTGGATGCCGGAAAAACGGAAATCGTTTATAATTCCGACTGGCTGGGCAGCATGAAATTTCAGGACGTGATTCGCCTGGCGTCTAATATGACCCTCGCCCGCATGATTGAGCGCGATGATTTCACCAAGCGCTTTCGCAACGAAGATCCCATCGCCCTGCACGAATTTTTGTATCCCCTGGCGCAGGGTCAGGATTCCGTCCATCTGAAATCCGACGTGGAGCTGGGCGGCATCGATCAGAAGTTTAATCTGCTGGTCGGGCGGCATTTGCAGCGTGAGGCCGGTCAGCCTCAGCAGGTCTGCCTGATGATGCCGCTTTTGGTGGGCACCGACGGCACGCAGAAAATGTCGAAATCCTACGATAATTATATCGGCCTGTCGGATCAGCCGAATGATATGTACGGCAAGATGCTTTCCGTGCCCGACGAGCTGATCTACACCTATTTCGAGCTGCTCACCGACGTGCCGCTGGACGAGCTGCCGGACGTAAAAGCCCGGGCCGAACAGGATCCGCGCAACACCAAGCACGAGCTGGCCTTCACCATCACCCGCATGTATTATGATGAAGCCACGGCTCAGGCCGCCAAAGCCCATTTTGAGAAGACGGTCGTCAAAAAGGAAGTGCCCGATGATCTGCCCGAATTCCGCTTTCCGGCTGGCGAAACGCATCGGCTGGTCGCGCTCATCAAAGGCATCAAATTTGCGCCCAGCAACGGCGAAGCCCGCCGGCTCATACAACAGGGCGGCGTTTCCATCGACGGAGAAGCGGTTGAGGATCCCATGCATGAAGTAAGTATCGGCGCCGATACCGATTTCGTGCTGAAGGTCGGCAAGCGTAAATTTGCCCGCATTCTGGCCGAATGAGCCGCAAGCCCGAATCTGCATCCCATCACCCTGAAATAAACGCATTCTCTTGGCAGAAACTGAAGCAGGAAATATTCGCATCGCAACGTATAACGTCAACGGCATCCGCGCGGCCGAGCGCAAAGGCTTTTCCGACTGGCTTCGGGCGACCGCGCCCGACATCGTGTGCCTGCAGGAAACCAAGGCACAGCCCGATCAGATGCCCGAAATCTATGATGAACTGGGCTACCAGGCCAGCTGGCATTCGGCGCAGAAAAAAGGCTACTCCGGCGTCGGGATTTTAAGCAAGATGAAGCCCGAGCGGATAGAAATCGGCATCGGCGTGGACTGGATTGATGAAGAGGGCCGTTTTTTAATACATGAATATCCGGCGTTTAAAGTCGTTTCCCTGTACTTGCCCAGCGGCACGACCGGCAGCACGCGTCAGGATTTAAAGATGGAATCGCTGGAGGTGATGCGGGAGTTCGGCCGGCGGCAGCTTTCCGACGGCAAGCCCGTCGTGCTTTGCGGCGACTACAACATCGCCCATACGGCCCTGGACGTACACGCGCCCAAGCGGCTCAAAAACACCTCCGGATTCCTGCCCGAAGAGCGGGCGTGGTTCAGCGAATTTCTGAATCTGGGCTATGAAGACGTCTTTCGGGCGCATCATCCTGAAAAGCCGGACTTGTATAGCTGGTGGAGCTACCGCGCGGCGGCCAAGGAGCGCAACAAAGGCTGGCGGCTGGACTATCATCTGGCGGGCAACGGCATGGCCGCACACGCTGTGAACGCCGCCATCGAAAAAGAGCACAACATGAGCGATCACGCCCCGGTAACCGTGGAATATCGTTTTGGGTGTTGAGTGTTGAGTTTGCTGGTGCTGGTGCCTAAGCATCAACGCCCTTCATTCCGTCCTGTGGCGAGAGCTAAGTACCTGATTTAAATTATCTATGAGGGTTTAAAAATCAGGATTCAGAAGGGTTTGGGTTCGTCGGGATTGTCCATTTCGTCGAAGTCGTCGGGCCCGGGCGGGGGAAGATTCGGGCGGGTCGGGCTCATGTTGGTGCCGCCGCCGAGGTTCGGTTCATCGTCGTCGTCGTCGTAGGGGTCGATAGACAGGCCGTCGTCGAAGCCGCCATCATCGTAAGAAGTCAGGTTTTCGAAGCGGGCATATTCTTTTACGAACTGCAGCTTGATGTCGCCCACCGGGCCGTTGCGCTGCTTGCCGATAATCACTTCGCCAATGCCCACGGTCGATTGCCCTTCGTCGTCGGTAGTGATGCCGTAGTATTCCGGCCGGTATAAAAAGCAAACCACATCGGCATCCTGCTCGATGCTCCCACTTTCACGTAAGTCGCTGAGCTGCGGGCGTTTGTTGCCGCCGCGCTGTTCTACGGCGCGGCTTAGCTGGGCCAGGGCAATAACGGGCACGTCCAGCTCTTTGGCCAGGCTTTTGAGTCCGCGCGAGATGGTGGCAATTTCCTGCTCGCGGTTGGCCGTGCGGTCGTTGGTGTTGCCGCGCATGAGCTGCAAATAATCGACGATAATGAGGTTAATATCGTGTTCGCTTTTCAGCCGGCGGCATTTCGAGCGCATTTCCATCACGCTGATGGCCGGGGTGTCGTCGATAAAAATTTTGGACTTGAACAAGCGGCTGGCCGCTTCGATAAGGCGTTTAAACTCATCATCCTTGAGCCGGCCGGTCCGCGCCGCCTGCGCATCTACCCGGGCTTCCATGGTGAGCAGGCGCTGGATGAGCTGCTGATCCGACATTTCCAGACTGAAGAGCGCCACCGACACCCGCTTTTCCGGATCGGGAAACAGCGAGGCGTTCCGCGCAACAGTAAGCACAAAGGCCGTTTTCCCCATAGACGGCCGGGCGGCAATAATAATGAGATCACCTTTCTGCCAGCCCGCGGTGAGCCGGTCCACGTCGGTTCCCGACGGCACGCCGGTGATGCCGCCTTTCTGCCCGCGGATATCCTCAAGATGCTGAAGCGTTTTTTTAAGGATGTCGCTGATGGCGTTGGAGTCGCCCCCGCGCTTGGAATTGGCCAGC
>JBMCPG010000049.1:0-7535 GCA_048626035.1 Cyclonatronaceae bacterium | reverse complement strand
GCCGGCGATACCATGCTGCGCGTTTCGCTAAGCCGCATTCATGATATATGCCTGTATCTGCGCGATTCCCACCATTTCACCTATCTCATAGATTTGTTCGGGGCCGACCGCTTCACTTCTGAGGAGCGTTTCGAAGTGATTTACAACATCGTAAGCCTGAAAACAGGCCTGCGCATTTTTCTTAAAGTCTGGTGCCCCGAAGAAGACCCAACGGTTCAAAGCGTAACCGACATCTGGCCTGCTGCAAACTGGAACGAGCGCGAAGTCTGGGATATGTTTGGCATCCGCTTCAGCAACCATCCCGATCTGCGCCGGATTTTCATGCCCGAAGATTTCGAATATCACCCTTTGCGTAAAGAATTTCCGCTGTTAGGGCTCCCCGGCTCTATTGATCTGCCAAGCACCACGCCTGATACTGAATGACACAGGCCATCGTTTCCCCATGTGCTGCGCAGAAGCGGCATCAATTTGCTTAAACAGCCGGTTCCGGCCTGCTATATAAGCCAAACCAATTTTATCTACCCGCTATGGAAGTCAAACACAACAGTATTGTAGAGAAAGCGAAGCCCACGTTTTTCAAAAAGCATCAAAATGCGCTGTATCAAAGTCTTGAAGACAAGCATACAACCGTTGAAGTAGAAGAAGATCCGCTGGGTACGCGCATGATTCTGAACATGGGGCCGCAGCATCCGGCCACGCATGGCGTGTTGCGCCTGCTCTTGCAATTAGAAGGCGAAAAAATTCTGCGCAACCGCCTCGATATCGGCTATCTGCATCGTGGCGTTGAGAAAATTGCCGAAAACAAAACCTACCAGGAGTTCATGCCCTATACCGACCGCATGGACTATCTTTCCCCCTACAGCAACAACGTAGCGCTGTGCACGGCGGTTGAGAAGATAGCTGGCATAGAAGTGCCCGAACGTGCCCAATATATCCGCATGATCGGTGCGGAACTGGCGCGCATCTCCTCACACTTGCTTTATCTCGGCGCAATGGTGATGGATACCGGAGCAATTTCCTTTTTTGTATGGACATTCCGCGAGCGCGAGCGCATCTACGACATTTTTGATAATTTTGGTGGCCATCGGTTCACCATCTCACACTCCCGCATCGGCGGCGTGCACAACGATCTTTCCCCGGATTGCATCGGTATGATCGAGAATTTTATAGAGGATTTTCCTGTACAGTTGAAAGACTGGCGGAAGCTGCTCAATAAAAACCGCATTTTTTATGACCGAAATCTGAACGTCGGCAAGATTTCACACGAAGAAGCCATTTCTATTGGTATGACCGGCCCGAATATACGCGCGGTTGGCGTTCCTTACGATATCCGCAAATTCTCGCCATATCTGAAATATGATGAAGTCGAGTTCGACGTACCAACCCGCCTCGAGGGCGATAATCTCTCACGCTACTTTATCCGTATCGAAGAGATGGCCGAAAGCGTCAAAATTATTCGCCAATGCCTCGATAAACTTCCCAAAGGCCCTATACGTACCGATAATGCCAAGCAGGCATATCCCTCGAAAGATGAAGTTTATTACTCGATGGAAGGCATGATTCATGACTTCATGATGACCGATACCGGCGTTTGCCCGCCCGAAGGTGTGGAAAGTTATCATGCTGTTGAGGCCCCGAAAGGCGAGCTCGGCTATCATATACAAAGCGACGGAACGGGTCATCCGTGGCGGCTCAAAATAAAAGCGCCTTCATTCAGCAACCTGCAAGGCCTCGAAAAAATCCTCGACGGCGAAATGATTGCCGATACGGTAGTGCTTATCGGCGGCGTAGATCCTGTAATGGGCGAATCAGATAAATAATTATGAGTACAGAACAAAACATGCAAGAAGAAAAGCAGAGCTACGCATTCAGCAAAGAAGAGCTCGCGAAGATCGATGCCATCAAGGCAAAATACCCGGAGCGGCAGTCGGCAGTAATGCCGGTGCTGTGGATGGCGCAGCGCAAGTTCGGGCATGTAGAACCGCCCGTGCAGCAGCTTGTAGCCAAAACGCTTGATCTGCCCGCGGCTCATGTATATGGGGTTACTACCTTTTATACCCAGTATTATGGCGAGCGCAAAGGCAAATACGTTTTCGATGTATGCACAACGCTAACCTGCCAGATCTGCGGTGGCTACGATATCCTGCATCATCTTGAGAATAAGCTGGGCATCAAAGCCGGCGAAACAACTGAAGACGGAATGTTCAGTATTCAGTCGGTAGAATGCCTCGGTGCCTGCGGCTACGCCCCGATGATGCAAATCACCAACGGCGTGTACTGCAATCATCTCACCACCGAAAAGGTAGATAAAATCGTAGATGGCTTAAAAGAAGGGAAAATGCCGGAATTCGAGCAGATTCCTTTCCCGCAGCATCACGAAAACGTGGTAGCAAGCAACGGAAACGGAAGCACAAAAGCTAACGGCTCGGCCTCCTCTTCCGAAAATTAAGGACCCCAGAACGAGATTATATTACTATGGCACAAGATTGGAGAAGCTTCAAACCGCTCCTGATTCCTAATATAAAGGATTATCATAAGATAGATGTCTATGAAAAACACGGCGGATATCAACAAGTCGAAAAGGCGCTTAAAAACCTCAAGCCTGAAGAAGTTACAAATGAGGTTAAAGCAGCCAACATCCGCGGCCGGGGCGGAGCAGGTTTTAATGCCGGGCTGAAATGGTCGTTTATGCCTAAACCCGACGGCCGGCCCCGCTATCTGGCCGCCAACGGCGACGAGTCGGAGCCGGGCACGTTTAAAGACCGCCAGATTTTTGAGTACAATCCGCATTTATTTATTGAAGGCGCCATTCTTGCCGGCTATGCTATGAGCATTACTGCCGTTTATGTATATATTCGCGGGGAGTATGATGACTGGATTAACATGATGCAGAAAGCCATAGATGATGCCTACGCAAAAGGCTATCTCGGCAAAAATATAAAAGGCAGCGGCTTTGATCTGGACATGTATGTGCATGCCGGTGCCGGAGCCTATATTTGCGGGGAAGAATCCTCGCTGATGGAATCGCTGGAAGGCAAGCGCGGCTATCCCCGCGTGAAACCCCCGTTTCCTGCACAAAAAGGCCTCTGGGGCTATCCCACAACCATCAACAATATTGAAACGCTTGCCAATGTGCCGTTGGTGATGAAAAACGGTGCCGATTGGTACAAATCTATTGGCCCCGAATCGCATCCCGGCCCCGTGCTCTACGGCATTTCCGGACATGTGAAAAAGCCCGGCGTGTACGAGTTTCCGACCGGTATGTCGATACATGACCTCATTTATGAAGTCTGCGGCGGCATTCGCGGCGATAAAGGCATTAAAGCCGTTATTCCCGGCGGCTCTTCCACGCCCCCTCTGCGCGGCGACAGTCTCGAAGGCGTGTGCATGGATGCCGAAAGCCTGCGCACGGCAGGCTCCATGATGGGAACCGCCGGCATGATTGTAATGGATGAAGACACTGATATCGTAGATGTTGTCTGCCGGATTTCACACTTCTACCATCATGAATCCTGCGGGCAATGTACGCCATGCCGCGATGGTACAGGATTTCTGGAAAAAACACTCATTAAAATCCGCGACGGCCATGGCGAAATGCGCGATCTGGATCTGCTGCTGGATTTATGCACGCAGATGGAAGGCCGCACGATTTGTGCGCTGGCCGATGCAGCCGCATGGCCGGTACGTTATGCTGTAACGCGCTTCCGCGAAGATTTCGAAGCCCGCGTTAAAAAAACGGTTTATGCCCTGGCATAATGCCGGCTGCAACACGCTTTAGGGCTGTTTTTAAGCCCGCAGATATTTTACTCAAGCTAAGCTCTTAAGATAAATCAATGCCTGAAATCATTATAGATAACCAACGCTACGAGTTTGAGGGTAAGCCATACGTGCTTCAGCTTATGCTCGACCTTGGGCTGGATCATCCGTTTTTTTGCTATCATCCGTCTCTCTCGGTGCCGGCCAATTGCCGGCAGTGCTATGTAGAAGCCGGCACACCGGTAGTGAATCGCCAAACCGGGGAACAAGAGCTGGATGATGACGGCAATCCCGTGATCCGGTTTTTTCCAAAGCTGATGACCTCCTGCAGCCTGGAAGCCTCCAACGGAATGGTTATTAAAACACATCGCAGCAGTAAACTCGTAGAGCGTGCTCACAAAGATACCCTGGAATTTATTCTGGCAAACCACCCGCTGGATTGTCCCATTTGTGACCAGGCCGGAGAATGCCCGCTGCAAATCCAGACCTATAAATACGAGCCGGAAGGCAGCCGTTTTGAACACAAAAAAGTTCATAAACCCAAGCGCATCAAACTCGGGCCACGGGTAACCCTGGATGCTGAACGCTGCATCAACTGTACGCGCTGCGTGCGTTTTACGGATGAAATCAGCAAAACGAGCCAGCTCACCATCATTGCAAGGGGCGATAAAAACTACCCAGCCGTAGCACCCGGCACCGAATTCGACGATCCCTACTCGCTCAATACCGTAGATATTTGCCCGGTTGGAGCGCTTACATCGTCCGATTTCCGGTTTAAAGCACGGGTTTGGGAAATGAACCAGACGCCGGGCATAGATATCACCAATGGAAAAGGCTGCAACATTGATGTCTGGACACGCGACAACGTGGTGATGCGCATCACACCGCGCTACAACCCTGCCGTCAATGATTACTGGATGCCCGATTTTGGCCGCGAAGATATTCGCCGTATGAACGAAAACCGTATTTCCAAGCCGCACATTATGCTGGAAGGCGACCGGATCAAATCATCCTGGACAAATGCGGAAATGACGCTGGCCGAAAAGTTAGAAGCCTTCAAGCCCGAAGAAATTTTATTTTTAGGCAGCGCATTTGCCTCGGTCGAGGACAACTACGTGCTTCAAAAGCACATGAAAGCAGCCGGAGTTGAAGCCGGGTTTTTTACGCCCAATATCAAAAAAGGCAGCGGCGATGGATTCCTGATTGATGATGATCAGTATCCAAACACCAACGGCTGCCGTTTGCTGGGGCTTGAAGAACTGAGCGCCAGCGAAATGCGCAAAAAAGTAAAAGATGAAGGAATCAGAATGATTATCGCCCTGGAAGATGATCTTGTGGGCCGTGGCGTACTTGAGGCAGCCGATCTGGAAGGTAAATTCTTTGTATATTTGGCTTCTAACCACGACGAAACTTCTGCACAGGCCGATTTGCTTATTCCCATTGCAAATTCGGTAGAGCAAAGTTGCTCGTATGTAAACGTGGATGGGCGGATGCAGCGCACCGTAGCCGCTAAAGAAACCATGTACACCAATCGAAAGCTGAACCTGGAGATGTCGATGGGCCGCCTGGATCGTTATGGAACCAAGTTCGACAACTGGGTAAGCGATAGAAACCGCGTGGACTGCATTCCTGCCTGGGAATTTATGGAGCGCGTAGCTACAGCATCCGACAAGCAATTTGGCTATATTTCCACGCCACAAATTGTGGAAGAGCTCGCCTCTGTAAACGGGCACTTTAGCGGGGTAAGTTATGATCGCATGGATGATGAGCTGGGTGTAAACATAACCGAACAGGGCAAAATAGAAGCCTGAGCGCAATAATTGCCGTAGCTGCATTGATCCTGACCTGAAGAACAACTAAAAAAATTACATGGAAGCACCAATTGTATCCTCCTATATCGTACTCGGCATCGCCTTGTTTTCGCTGCTCAACTCGGCGGCCGTTTGCGTTTATGCCGAGCGGCGTATCGCCGCGTTTATCCAGAATCGCGTAGGCCCGAACCGCGTAGGCCCATGGGGAATTTTTCAGCCTATTGCCGATGTGGTGAAGCTGATTTTCAAAGAAGACGTTACGCCAATAGCCTCTAACTCTTCTTTGCACACCATTGCCCCGCTCATTCCCGTAATAACGGCCTTGCTCACCATTGCCGTTATTCCCTTTGGTGAAGGCATCTTTGTTACCGACCTGAATATCGGCATACTTTATATTCTGGCGGTGGCTTCGCTTGGGGTATATGGCGTAACCATGGCCGGTTGGGCTTCCAACAGCAAATATTCCCTGATGGGCGGGTTGCGCGCCGCCGCCCAAATGCTCAGCTATGAGCTTCCGATGGGCATGGCCGTTGCCTCGATGGTTCTTTTTGCCAGCTCGCTCAGCCTGGTGGATATGGTTAATTCGCAAATTTACTGGTGGGGCATTATGGTAAATCCCATCGGTTTTGTGATTTTTACCGTTGCCGCCTTTGCCGAAGCTAACCGAACCCCGTTTGATCTCGTTGAAGCTGAACAGGAGCTGGTAGGCGGCTTTCATACCGAATACAGTTCCATGAAATTTGGTATGTTCTTTTTAGCTGAATACATGCATGTGGTTATCGGAAGCATGCTTATTACTACCTTTTTCCTTGGTGGCTACCATCTGCCTTTTGTCGGGTTCTATGAGCATCTGCTGCCCGAAGCCGGCACCCTCTTGCGTGCCCTGATCGATATAAATGTATTTGTAGCCAAAGTAGCGTTTATGGTGTTTGTATTTATTTGGGTGCGCTGGACCATCCCGAGATTCAAATACAACCAGTTAATGAGCCTGGGCTGGGCAAAGTTGCTTCCGCTGTCTATCGCAAATTTTGTAGTGATTGCCTTCATCCTGATGCTTATTCACGAATTTATGTAGGCGCCGGTAGTCTCTCAGGCCTGAGCGGCAGTAGAAACCTTTAAAATCTCTCTTACACAGTTTTGGCAAAGAGTTAAGCTTTAGTGAAAGCCTTCGTTCAAAAAAATGAATGAAGGCTTTCGTAGTTTTAAGAATAACGCAGAAATTTAGCATCCCACCCTACCCCAAGGATGACCCATGGATATTGTTTGGATAGGAACAGCTTTTGTGGCTGGCATCATACTTTCAAAACTTCACATACCGCCCCTGGTAGGCTACTTACTTGCCGGCCTCGGACTCTCCCTCACTTCTTATGAAAGCGGAGAACTGCTGCATGAGATTTCGCACTTGGGCGTTATTTTTCTGCTTTTCACGGTAGGGCTTCACATCAAGCTGAAAAACATTTTGCAAGCGGAAGTATTGGGGGTAGGAATACTTCATCTTATGATTTCGACGGCTGTTTTTACGCCCGTTTGCCTTTATTTCGGGCTGAGCCTGGAAGCCGCTATTTTTATCAGCATCACCTTAGGATTCTCCAGCACGGTATTAACGGCGAAAACGCTGGAATCCCGCAACGAGCTGGGCGCATACTACGGGCGGGTTGCCATCGGAATCCTGATAGTGCAAGATTTAGTTGCTATCGGTCTCATTGCCTACGCCGGCGGTGGCGTTCCTTCTCCTTATGCTGCGTTATTGCTGGGCTTGCCGCTTCTGAGGCCGTCCCTGAACTGGCTGCTGAAACAAGTCAGGAATGATGAGCTGCTGCTGCTTTTATCGCTCAGCCTTGCAATTGGCGGCGATATCCTTTTTCAGACCTTCAACCTCAGCGGAGAACTGGGCGCGCTGGTTATAGGGATGATGTTTGCTAATAATGAACAGAGCGATCAGCTCGAGAAAAAAATATGGAGTATTAA
>JBMCPG010000048.1:0-7678 GCA_048626035.1 Cyclonatronaceae bacterium | reverse complement strand
TTGCTGAGCTGCTGCCAGGTTTCAATTTGGTAGGGATCGGCCTCGCTGCCGTCCCCGCCGGCAAACAGGGGCTGCGCCGACAGCCCGGCACTATTAAGGAAGAGCAGGCCCATAAGTACGAGCCAGCCGGCTCCGGCTGCACGCCATTCTTTAAAATATGATAGGAGTGTATGAACAGGAATCATGATATCACGAGAATTAGATGAAGTTTATCAGGATAGCCATGCGCACCGCCAGCGAAGCCTGAAATGCGCGCTTTAGCTTCATCAAATCTACTATATCAAGGCCTGTCTTTTGTCCCAGATTCCGTAAAAACTGTGTCAAATTCCGTATAAATAGGATTTTAGTACAGTTTTATTATTCTAATTTAAAGTATTGTTATTTATGGGTTTGAATATTTTCTCTCAGACAAAAAAATTTCTGTAACAAAAGGAACGCCGTGTATATACGTATAGTGTTTTCCTAACTCCTATTTTTAGCGTCGGCCGTCTCTTCTTTGCGGGCCTCCTTCATAAACTGCCCCGGCGACATGCCCACAAATCTTTTGAACGCCCGGTAAAATGAAGACCGTGAATTGAAGCCACAGGATTCATAAATTTCATCAACGCCGGCGGGCTGCGCATGCGCCGTGTTAGCTTGTTCATAAAGCCGTCGCCGGGCTTCCACAATCCGATGATAGTTTATAAAAGCGTTGAAATTCATGTTGCTACAAGTGTTGATCGCTTTATAGACATAGGTGGAATTAGTATGCAGCCGCGAGGAGAGGGCTTCCAGCGTAATGCTGCTGTCGCGGTAAATATGCTCGCTCCGGATTAAGTCCATAATGCGGCCAAAAACCTGCCTCAGCGTTTCCTCGTGCTCCTCTGGTGCGCCGGCGTTATCAGGCAACCTCCCGGCCTGTACCTGCCCGCCCGCCTGTTGCTCGGCCTGCGGAAGCGGTATGAGCTTTTGCCTGCTTTTTGCACTCGCCAATGCCTCCTCCATCATGATTTCTTTATTCCGTTGATACAACTGACGCATATTTTCCTGCCGGTGCCGGAAAAATAACAGGGCTCCGCCAAGGCCGAGCAGGCTCATCGCAATAATAAGGTACATCAGCCGCAGCCGCATGTTTTTGGCCAGAAGCTGCTGCTCTTGTTCTTCAATCTCCGCATCTTTGAGGGCCGTTTCGTAGCGGGTTTCGATTTCTTCGGTCCGGCTGCGCAGCTCCGTATCCATAAGCGTGCGGTCTATCGCGTGGGCCGTTTCCTGCGCCTGAAAAGCTTCATCATAGCGCCCGGTATCTTTATACAGCGCTGCGTAGCGTTGGTAGAGGCGGCGCTCAAAGTAGGGAAGATCAAGCGTTTCCAGCATGGCAGCGGTGCTGTCTAAGTAGGCTTCTGCTGCCAAAAAGCGTTTATCATGAAGATAGTTAGAGCCGAGGTTCAGATAATTGAGCGCGATGCCAAAGGAAATACCTCCGGCTTTGGACAGTTCCAGCGAGCGGCGCATATAGCGGCGTGCTTCGGCATATTCGGCTAAATCGGTGTGAACATTGCCGCGATTCAGAAAATACTGCGCTTGTTCTTCTGTATTGGCATGGCCTTCGATAAGCGGGAGCATTTCTTCAGAATCTCGCAGGGATACCTGCAGTGAATCCATCGTGCGGTAGGTGCTGGCCAGATTATTTGTAGCCACGAGAATCCCGGAATTGCTTCCGTTTTCTTTATAGAGGGGTAAGGCTCGTTTATAGTAGGAGGTTGCTTCTTCAAACTGCTCGGCATAATATGCCGCATTTCCCAGGCCGTTAAACGTATTTGCGAGCAGGCCGGCATCCTGCTGAACCAGCGGATCAGCCAGCATTTCCAGATATAAATCTGTGGCTTTGTCCATCCGGCCGGTTTCGAGATAGGTTTCAGCAGCTATGTTGCGGATATAGGGCTGATCAGCGGCCTCGACAACGGCGTCTATACGAGCTAAAAGAGGCTCCAGCAGATTCAGAACCTCATCAAATTGCGTACTTTCCATGTGCATTGCCGCAAGAGCAATGTGCAGCGTGCCTTTTTGAGAGGAGGAAAGCCGCCCCTCAAAGGCTTGCTCATACTCCGTTAGCTGGCTTATGTAGGCCTGCGGATCGGCTATATTAAACCGGTTTTGGATTACCAGCCGCGCGTAGGTAAGGATTCCGGGCAGGTAGGAATAATCGTCTGCAAGCTGGCGCAGGCGCTCGAGCGTTTCCAGCGAGCGGGCAATATCCGAAACCCGCTGCTCGGATTGTTGCTCTGCTAATGAATCGATACGGACATCAAGCTGTGGTTCTGTTAGCCTGGCTGAATCCTGTTGTGCGTGCGCAGAGACAGATACAAGCGCTGCAAGCGCTACAATTTGGAAGGTGCGTTTCAGAAAAAGCATAATCAAAATGCTGAGGAACGTAGGAATATCAGGGATCTGAGGTAATGGCGTACATAGGGTATATATGAAGCCTGACACGAAACAGAAGCCCGATACCTGAAAACATCATTCGGGGCTCCGTTTTTATACTGCGCTGTAAAACGGGGGGGAAACAGAGGGGCGTTTTCTTACGGCTAAAGGTATTGTTTTATAGCATAAATAACCACTTGAAAGCAAACATAAACCCAAAGTAATTCCTTTCTACACTTCAAACCACCATGATGCAATCTCCATCATATAGCGTTATCTTAGGCCCGTAAGCCATCCGGCGGCAGCTTCTAAAGCGCTGCCGCCCATCCCTTTTTAAAACAAAACTTGATTCCGAATATGAATTTTTTATCGAATCTGGGCCTATCCGGCCTCAACTATGGCACGCGTACCGGGCAAGAACATCTCGGCGGGCAGGAAGGCACCGAGCGCATCCGCAGCTATTCCCCGGCCGACAGCTCCGTTATTGGTGAAGTAACCATAACCTCCCGAGAGGAGTACGATGAGGTGGTTCGCGGGGCGCAGCGGGCGTTTCAGGTCTGGCGCAAAACCCCGGCCCCGCAGCGCGGTGAAATCGTGCGGCAAATCGGGCTGGCCCTGCGCAAGCACAAAGAAGATCTGGGCAAACTGGTGGCCTGGGAAATGGGCAAAATTTATCAGGAAGGCCTGGGCGAAGTGCAGGAAATGATTGATATTTGTGATTTTGCCGTGGGGCAATCCCGGCAGCTTTATGGCTTCACCATGGCTTCTGAGCGGCCCGAACACCGCATGTACGATCAATACCACCCGCTGGGACCGATTGGCATCATCAGTGCCTTCAACTTTCCGGTAGCCGTATGGAGCTGGAACAGCATGATTGCCGCCATCTGTGGCAATGTGATGATCTGGAAGCCGTCGGAAAAAACGCCGCTTACCGGCATCGCCTGCATGAATATCGTGGCCGAAGTGCTGCGCGAAAATGAAGTACCCGAAGGCGTGTTCAATTTAATTACCGGCGGCCGCGAAGTCGGCGCGTGGCTGGCCGAAGACGAGCGCCTGCCGCTCATTTCGGCCACCGGCTCCACCCGCATGGGCCGGGAAGTCGGTAAAACCGTAGCCGCGCGTATGGGCAAGAGTATTCTGGAGCTGGGCGGCAACAACGCCATCATCGTATCTGATCAGGCCGATATTGAGATGGCGGTACGCGCCACCGTTTTTGGCGCCGTGGGCACGGCCGGGCAACGCTGCACCAGCACGCGGCGGCTTATCGTTCAGGAAAACGTGTATGAAGCCTTCAAAAAACGCCTGCTGGAAATTTATGATAAGATTCGCATCGGCAGCCCGCTGGAGCCCGATACGCTGGTAGGCCCGCTGATCGATGAGGAAGCCGTTCAGAATATGCAGCAGGCCCTGCGCAAGCTGGAAAGCGAGGGCGGAAAGATTCTTTACGGCGGCGAGGTGATGGAAGGCGAGGGCTACGAAAACGGGCTGTATGTGCGCCCGGCCGTGTGCGAAGCCGAAAATCATTATGAAATCGTGCAGGCCGAGACCTTTGCGCCCATTCTCTACCTCATGAAATACGATACGCTCGAGGATGCCATCACCCAGCATAATGGCGTGAAACAGGGCCTGAGCTCCGCTATTTTCACGCTGAACATGCGCGAGGCCGAGCGGTTCCTGAGCTTCGCCGGCTCCGATTGCGGCATTGCCAACGTGAATATTGGCACCAGCGGCGCAGAAATTGGCGGGGCGTTTGGCGGCGAAAAAGAAACCGGCGGCGGGCGCGAATCCGGCTCTGATGCCTGGAAAGCTTACATGCGCCGGCAAACCAACACCATCAACTGGAGCACCGAGCTGCCGCTGGCGCAGGGCATCAAGTTCGATGTATAGAGGTTTTGATCCGCAATAATGCAGTACTTTTATGATGATGCCGTCCGGAGCCGATCCGGGCGGCATTTTTTCATACGTCTTCGTCCATTTTTACGATTAAAAGCGTGATGTCGTCGGCGTATTTTGCGTTTGGGCCGGTAAATGCCCGGACTTCCTTCAGGATTTCGCGCTGTATCTCCAAAGCCGTTTTTTCATGGTGATGGGCCAGCAGCTCGGCAATACGCTCTTCGCCAAACTCGACCTCGTTTTTGTCCATGGCCTCGCTCACGCCGTCGGTAAACATCAGCACAATATCGCCGGGCGAAAGTTGGATGCGCCCCTGCTCGTAGGGCATCATCGTAGCTAAGGCGCCCAGCAGCATGCCGCCCTCGGTAAGCAGCTCGGTTTTGCCCGCCGCCGCGTTCCAATATACCGGCGGATTATGGCCGGCATTGCAGTACTCAAACGCCTGAGTTTCCAGCTCTATACGCCCCCAGAAAAAGCTGATGAACTTATCGCTGGGCGTATTCCGGTACATAATATCGTTGATTTTGCCGGTGGTTTCGGCCAGGGCCAGCTTGAGGGGGGAGAGCACGTGCAGCATGGCCTGGAGGTTGGCCATCAGCAGAGAGGCCGGAATGCCTTTGCCGGTAACATCGGCGATGGCCAGGTAGAGATGCTCGGGAGTATGCTGAAGCACATCAAAATAGTCGCCGCCCACCTGCCGCGAAGGAATATTGATGCCGGCAATATCGAAGGGTTTGGGTTTGGGAATCGGCGAGGGAAACAGCGTATTCTGTATGGTACGGGCCAGCGTAAGCTCTTCTTCCATGCGCTCTTTTTCGATGCGGGATTCGAGCAGGAAGGTTTTCTGAATCGATAAAAACGCCAGATTTCCGATAGAAATGAGGAAGTTATAGTCAGATTCGGTGTAAGGCTGTTTATTGGCCCGCTGGCCAATGCCGAGAATGGCGCGCTCGTCCTGAAACTGCATCCTCACCAGGGCCACAATGCCGTTTTCATGTAAAAAAGCAGGGGCTTCAGGTAGCTCATCAACTTCGATATATTCGCGCCCGAGCTGCAGGAGCTGCTCCTTTTGGGCTACGCTCAGGGGAGTTGTTTGCGATGATGCGGTGATGCCCTGTTGCAAGACAAGCTGCGGATGGCCTTCCATGCGCATCAGGAGGAAAAACGTGCGCATCGTCATTTGGCCCATCAGCGTGAAGCGGAAGACGTTGAGCATCTGGCTTCGGTCCACGATGGCGTTAAACTCCCGGCTGATATCAAACAAGGTATTAAGTTCCTGCACTTTGCGGTCGAGCTGGCGGTTGGTGGCCTTTAGCCGCTTGATAAGCATGGAGTTGGAAAGCGCTACCGCCGAGATAATCACCAGGTTTTCGATGAAAGATAGTTCAGTTTCGGAGTAGCTAAGCCGCCCCATTTTAGGCGCAATGCACAAATAACCCAGATGTTCGCTGCTGGTGCGGATCGTAAAAAAAAGCGTAAGGCCGGATTGCTGTACCTCGGCGGGCATCACTTCCAGGAGCTCTTCAAGGTTATAAATGGCTTTATCGACCGGACAGATTCCGGGCGGGCAATGGAAGCGCTGGTTTTCCCGGAGGCCGGTACGGCCTTTGGCGCGCACTATGCGCATTTCGTCGGGCCCCTCGCCGCGCAGCAGCATCGCCGCTTTGGGCGTAAGCAGCTTGCCCATCACCAATAATAATAAATTATTAATGATGAAATCAGGATCGCGGGATTCGATGAGCAGCCTGCTTGTATCCAGCAGCGTTTTAAGCTCAAAACGGCTGTGCCGTTCGGCCTGTTGAGCAGATTCGGAGCCGGTATCGGGAGAAAAAGACGGGTCGGAAGGCATGGGGGAGGCAGATAAACAATAAGATGATGCACAAATGACGCACAGAAATAGAGCAGATTCGCCGAAACTCAGAGCTTTTTAATCATGCGGATTTGATTGTGCTCATTTTCTTTGCTGTATTCTACTTTATCCATAAGACGCTTAATGAGATATACGCCTACGCCGCCTTTTTTGCGCTCGGCAATGCGCTGCGGCACGTCCGGCTCGGCATAGGCGTTGAGGTCGAAAGCATGCCCGCTGTCCTGTATGGCGATCCAGAAGCGAGAGCTATCGCAACCTACCGAAATATAAATGCGGCCGGAAGCATCAAAATGATAGGCGTGTTTAATCACGTTTGTGATGGCTTCATCTACGGCAAGGCGTATTTCTTCAATATCGGTTTCCGAAAAGCCGTAGCGCCGGGCGTGCCCGCTTACAAAGTTGCGCACTTCGGCTAAATGCTCGGTAGAAGCAGCGACCTCTAAAAAATATGTTGACTCGGCAGACAAGCGGATACCTGAAGGCTTAGAATACAGAAATTAAGGCAGTAACAGGGCAGGAGCCGGTTTTACGGCACATCGCTGCTGAAGCGTTCTATGGCCTGCTGCTCTTCCTCAAGAATATCGTAAAGGCTGGGAAAGCCGAGCAGGTCGAACACATTATAGACAGACGGGCGCATGTTGCTGAGTTTCATGTCGCCGCCGCGTTCGCGCAGTTCTTCGATATAGGCCATAAATACGCCGAGGCCGGCGCTGGAAATATATTCAAGTGCGGCAAAATTAACGATAAGGCAGTATTTTTGGGCTTTAATCAGGTCTAAAATAATGCGTTCCAGCTCCGGGGCGGTATGGGCATCGAGTTCACCCTGCAGGTCTAAAATTTCTAAAGTGCCGTGCTGCCGCTGGCTTATATTAAAGCTACTCATATCCGGAATGAAGTTAATTCGGTGGGTAATTTTTGTAAACGTAACGAGCGCTGCTGCCTTCGTGTTGGGCCGGGCGTAAACAGGCCTTTCGTACTTAAAACCCGAACCCGGGCACAGCATTCATCACAAAAACAAAAAGATGAACAGCAGGTACGCTACCCGGCGAAAAAAGTTAGGCCTTAAAATAAGTTTTTTTGAAAAGCACTGTAGCTACTTTTATTTTATTTCAAACTTAATTATTTATACGTACAAACGTTTTTTATACCGCGTATAAAAGCAAAAAAGCACAAAAAAATAAGGCACTACATTGTTCAGATGCAGTGCCTTAAACTATTCTTCAAGAGAGACGCTACTTGAGCGCAAAACAAATATATAAGCTTTTGGGATTAAAACAAAATTATTTATCCGGGTTTTCTTTACTGCCGAGACTTTCGAGAAAGTGGTTAGGTTTATGAGGATCAATTCGTTCGAGCTGATGGCCCATTTTGTCGCGTTTTGTGAGCATATAGCGCTCGCTTTCTGGATATACATCTGTTTCTATGGGGACTTGTTCAACGATTTCAAGCCCATACCCCTGCAATCCTACCCGCTTGGTAGGGTTGTTAGTCTTCAGCCTCATTTTGCGCACGCCA
>JBMCPG010000047.1:0-7814 GCA_048626035.1 Cyclonatronaceae bacterium | reverse complement strand
CGCAAATCAGCGCCGCCTTCGAGCATGTGCGTGGCAAAAGAATGCAGGAACGCATGAGGATATACCGGCTTGGTGATGCCGGCTTTCTCAGCATATTTTTTTACTAAGCCCCATACGCCCACCCGTGTTAAAGGGCCGCCCCGCAGATTTAAGAAAACCCGTTTATGATCGTTTAAACCATGTTTGCGCAATATGTTAGCCCGGTAGCGGCGGGTATAGGCCAGAAGAGCTTCCAGGGCTGGGCCGCCGATAGGAATGAGGCGTTCTTTGCTTCCCTTGCCGAAGACCTGCACAAAACCGGCATCAAAATAAATATGATCGATGGTGAGCTCGGTAAGTTCTGAAACCCGCATGCCAGTGGCGTAAAGCACTTCCAGAATGGCCCGGTCGCGCAGTTGATAGCCTTTTCGCTTGTTGATGTAGGTCGCCTCAATAATTTGCTGCACTTCGTCGGCCGAGAGCACTTGTGGGAGTTTCATAGCTTTGCGCGGCAAATCGATAAGCCGGGCAGGATTGGCCGGGGAAATATTTTCGACCATCAAAAAAAGATGAAAGCTACGGATGCTGGAAATATTGCGGGATATGGTAGTTGTGGCCAGCCCAAGCTCTGCTAAATCAAAAAGATAATCCTCTACATGATGAAGCTTTACATCGTTTATATTCGTGATTTCTTCCTGGCTTTCTACAAAATCCAGGTAGTTATTCAAATCGTTTTCGTAGGCCGCGAGCGTATTGCCCGCCAGGCCTTTCTCGAACTTGATGTATTGTAAAAACTGCTTCAGAATAATGTCAAAATGAGCGTTAGGCTTCATTCCTGCGCGTGTTAAGGGTAAAAAAAAGCTGGCATCAGGCAGCCCCGGGGGAGCGCTTGACCCGCCTCATGAAGTGCTTGTATCGGAGCCTTTGGAAGCCGGAGCGGCCGGAGGCGTTTCGGAACTCTTTTTCTTCTCTTGCCCGTCCTCATTGTCTGCCTCATTATCCGCCTCGTTTTTGTCCTGATTCGGGTATTTGATGCGGCTGTGGTAAATGGCCAGCAGGTTTTTGAGAAACGCCTCCTTGATGAGGGTTACATCATGAAAAGTGAGCGGGCATTTAATGAGCTGCTGCTCCTCCACGCGGGCATTCACCAGGTTATTGATGAGGTTTTCCAGCTTTTTATACGAGGGGTCTTTCATGGCGCGGGAAGCGGCTTCCACGCAGTCGGCCAGCAGCAAAATGCCGGTTTCTTTGGTATCGGGCAGCGGCCCATCGTAGCGGAAAAAGCTGCGATCCACTTCTTTATTGTTGCTGGCCTCTTTGAGGGCTTTATCATAAAAAAACTGGATCAGGCTGTTTCCATGGTGGGTTTCAATAAATTTAATAATGATGGGCGGCAAATCTTCTTCTTTGGCGCGTTTTATGCCCGCTTTTACGTGCTCGCGTATAATTTTGGCGCTCATGCTTGGCGAGAGTTCGTTGTGCGGGTTAATGCCGCTGACCTGATTTTCGACAAAATATTGCGGCTTTTCCATTTTGCCGATATCATGGTACAGCCCGCCTACGCGCGCCAGCAGCGAATTGGCATTAATGGCGCTGGCCGCGCTTTCGGCGAGGTTGGCCACCTGAATGCTGTGCTGAAAACTACCGGGGGCCTTGCTCATGAGCTCTTTTAGAATCGGGTTGTTGTTGTCGTTGAGCTCGTATAAAGTAACATCAGTGGTGAGATTAAACAGCTTCTCGAACAGGAAAATAAGCTGATAGGTGAGAATGGAAATAAGGGTGATGTTCACAAATACATACACCAGATTCATGCCCAGCGTATCCCAGCCGCCGGCCCGCGAAAGGGTGAAGCCCAAAAGCACGAAAGCATAGGCGGTGAAAATAAGCCCGGGCGTTTTCAGGATATACTGGTTGCGCTGACGGATATCGCGTACCGAGTAAATGCCAATACTTGAGGCAACCAGCGTGGCGGCCATAAACTCATAATCGTAGCCGTTCATCAGGCCGGTCATCAGGGCAATACTGATCGTAGCAAGAATGCCTACTCTGGAATCAAAGAAAATTGTTAGGATGATGGGCGCCAGGGCCAGCGGCACCATGTAGGCAGAGACCGACTCGATGCGCAGCAGAAACGCATTGGCTCCGATTACCAAAAACAAGGCAATAAACACCAGCGAAAACTTATTGAGATCGTCGAAAATAGGCGTGCGGTACAGGTATAAATAAATCATGAAGGTGGCCAGCATGGCCGCCAGCAGCAGAAAATCGCCGAGCACGCGCAGGCCCAGCTCCAACGTACTGGCCCGGCTGGTTTGGGCGGCCTCAAGGCTGCGCAGCACGTTAAGGCGCTCTTCGGTAATTAAATCGCCCCGGCGGATAATAACCTGCCCCGAAGCAACCGCGCCTTTGGTAGGGCTTATGCCGGCAATGCCTTCCTGAATTTTTTCCCGCGTGGCCTGCTCCCGATAGCGCAGATCAGGCTCAATCACTTCCTGAAATAATTGGATGCCTACATCCGCTGCCTGTGGCCGCATCATGCGGGTAAGGCGAAAACTGATAAAATCGCGCGCTTCCTCCATATCGCGCACGTTGGCCAGATTTACGAAGCGCTCGGTGCGTTCCTGCAAATTACGTACTGAGAGTTCATCGGTCTCCAGCTGATCTTTGCTTATACTTATGATGCCATCGCGGTACACTTCATTAATGAGGTGGGAAACGCGGTTCCGGATGTCGTTTCCCACAAAATCCCCCGTTTCGTCGAACAGCACGGCTTCGGCGTAATTATCGAGCAGATAGCCCAGGCTTTCGGCATCAAAAATATATTCTTCCCGTGCACGCATGCGAACATAGTGCAGGCTGTCGCTTATGGCTATGTTTATTTTGCTGGTGTCGGGCTCGGTTTGCGCGGCCATCATGCGGGCGCGCTGCCAGTCGGCATAGGCTTCAAGCAAAGGCGAAAGGTCCTGCATCAGGGAGTCGGCCGAGGCAAGCACGCGGGGGGGAATGCGGGGATCAATATGGAAAATCGGCGGTGTGTTCTCCCGTATCTGCCGGATTTCCTGCTCTATTTCGGCATCCGTCTTGAGAATGCTGAAGTCGAAGGGCGCGGTGAGGTCTTCATCTTTCCAGGGCTCATTTAGTTCGTAGCCGCTTTGCTGGCTTATATCGCGCGGATACAGGAGCATCACCAGCACTAAAAAACTAAGGCTGATGAGCAATCGCAACAGCAGCGTACTTCGGCGCTGCTGCTGCTCTTCCTGCTGAGCTTTTTCGTTCAGGCTGGCTTTGGGGGCATTTTTTTTTCGACCCAGATGTAGCTTTTCTAAAAAACTCATGAGCGCGCGGGCAAATAGGGCTAAACAAACGTGGTAGAGGAAAACCGGACAAAAGCTGTTGCAGGCTGAAGTGTGGCGTTAACCAGCTTTGAAGCACGGCAAAGAACCTGCCCCGAACGAGCGCCGGGGCAGGACAGTATGGCCGAAAAGTTCTAAATTCACGGGCGCTGATATCAGCCTTGATGCTGCTTGCGAAGCAGGTCGTTTACCGTTTTAACGGGGTTAAAGGTAGCAACAGGAACTTCGGCAAAAACGCTAATCCAACCGGCCATTGCGCCGTTCCACAGCCCGGGCCGCTCCAGGGCTTTAAGCTTGCGCCCGTCGTAGGATTTAGAGGCAATAAAAGCCGTTTCCGGATCCTGAAAGCTATCCAGATCGTAGGGCTTTCCGTCTTTGTTGGTAAGCGAACAGACGATATCAACCGGATTAAAATGCGTGGCCTGCTGCACCAGCTCCATTTGCCGGGGATCGGAATCATCCATCTGATCCGATTCTACGATTTGAAGCCGGTTCACTGCGCCTTCTTTTTTTACCCAGAAAGGCCCGCCGCCGGGCTCGCCCTCGTTTTTTACCATCCCGCACACGCGCACAGGGCGGTCGAGCAGCTTGCGCAGCAGGGCGGTTTGTGCGGATGGGGGCTCCGAGGCAAAGCCTTCCGGCAGGCTCAGATTCAGCTCATCGCGGCACAATGCTGCCGCGCGGGCGGCGGCTTCGCCATCTTCGGGATGTGCTTCGAGCTCGTTTTGGGTTGCAAAGATTTTTTCGCGCAGTTCGGAAAGCAGCCCGCCCAATACTTTTTTCCAGTACAGCGTATCTTCCTGAAGCCGTGCAGGAACCACATTATCAATATTTTTGATGAAGACCAGATCGGCCTTCAGGTTATTCAGGTTTTTAAGCAAGGCGCCGTGCCCGCCGGGCCGGAATAAAATATCGCCGTTTTCGTCCAGGAACGGCTCGTTTTGCTCATCTACGGCGATAGTATCGGTAGAAGGCTGCTGAGTAGAAAGTTCGGTTTCAAACTGAACTTCTGCGGCATAGCCCCGGCGTATATCCTCAATTTCGGCGTTTATGGCCTCTGTAAACTCCGGCGATACGGTAAAATGCAGGGCTACTTTTCCGTCGGTGCTGCGGGCGTATGCCTGGCCTTCGGCAAAATGCTCGGAAAGAGAGGTAACCGGGAGGCCGTGTTCTCCGCTGCGATGGAAATAAATCAGGGCTTTGGGCATCGAAGAATAATTAAGCCCCTTTTCAGAAAGCGTATAATCGATAAGCGGGCGGTAGGTGGCGGTTTTCAATAACATTTCGGCATCTAATCCATCGGCGGCCAGAGCTTGCTTAAGGGCCGGCCAAAACGCAAAATCGCGAATATGGGAAATAAACGTATGCGCAAAAGCGCAGCCCTTATCCTCTTTATTCAGCACGGCATCATCTATTCTGGCATAGCTGTTGAGCACTGTTTCCAGATCGCGAAACATGCGGGAAGCCGCGCCTGAAGCCGGCACAAACTTCATAATGCGAATCTTGGCATCGTTCAAAACCTCCCCGAAGCGCGCCACCAGCTCCTGTTGTTCGGCCTCCGAAAGCCGCCGGATGCCGTCGCCGACCGTGGCCGGGCGGTCCAGGCGGACAAACGGAATACCGTTTTTAAAAAGTTGAAGCTGCCGCTCTACTTCTGCAATAGATAATCCGTGAGCTTTAATCTGTTCGGTTGTTCTGGTATCGAAAGGCATGCTCATAAATGGTAAAGTAATATTGGATTTAGAAACGCAGGATATTAAATATGATGTGTTTCTGTGCTGCAGGCGCGCGCAAGGCCTGTATCGGCAATGTTTATAGCATATAGCTCATGCTGTTACACTTCACGGCCCGGCAACCTACGGTAAAACATAAGGTTTTAAAAGCGAATCATGGTTCAAAATACAAAAAACGCCGCATCAGATGAAGTAAATCCGGGCGCGCGCCTTGCAAGTAAGGTACAAGAAAGCTATTCTTAGTACTTATTTTTGCATTCATTTCAGCGCTAAACTCATGGAACATAAAAGCTATATAAAACAGGGTGTTGGTATTTTGATGCCAGCTATCAACAAGGGTACCGGAACGCATTCCGAACCGCTGCAGGCCGCCGTTACCCGGCTCCTGGATGAAATAGCCTCAGAACCTGCCGACACGCCCATTATTCTCATTAATTTAGAACATCTTAGCTTTATAGACAGCAACTTTCTGGGCGCGCTCGTAAAGTGCCTGAAACTCACCCTTAAAAAAAACGGCGAGTTGGCTTTATGCAACCTTCAGGCGCCGGTAAAGTCTATGTTTGAGCTTACACGACTTTATAATATATTCAAAATATATGAAAACGAAGCCGGGGCGCTACGAAGCTTAACGCAGTCATAAAGGGGAGAAGCTATCTGCACGCATCTATTTTCCGGCCTTTAACACGCGAGCATCCCCGCCTGCCAGGCTTTCCGCACATACATGCTTTCTCACTCGGCTGCTTCCTGACAGGTGCCCGGCACCCCAAACCAGCTTTTTGTATCTTCTGTTTTCCATGCCCGAAACCAAGCCCATCATACTACTCGTTGAAGATGAACCCTCTATGCAGATGCTGTTTGGATTTGCGATTAAGAAGGGCGGCTATAAGGTTATAAAAGCAGGCAACGGAAAAGAAGCGCTGGAAATACTTACCACCACCACCCCGACCGCTATTGTAAGCGATATTATGATGCCGGAAATGGATGGGTTTGAGTTTCGGGAGGCGCTGCTCGAAAACCCCGAACTCCGGGAAATTCCGTTTTTGTTTCTTACGGCCTTCAATTCTGAAGATAATATTCTTAAGGGAATAGGGCAGGAGGCCGATGATTTTATTCCCAAAACGGAGGGCGCTCAGGTGGTGCTGAGCAAGCTTAACAACGCCATACGCAAACGCGTGCAAATCCAGAGTAAAATTGTGGATGAAATGGACGCCGCCTCCCGCTCAACCGGTATTTTGCTTAAGCCGCCGGCCGCTCCGGAGGTGCGCGGCTTTGGCATAGAGCAAGTCCAGAAAAGCCACGGAGAGGTGCCGGGCGGCGATTTTATCGATTATCTCGAAACCCCGGATGGCTATCTGCTTGTGCTCGCCGATGTGATGGGCAAGCGGTGGAAAGCCTGGGTGTTTGCCCATGCCTATGCCGCTTATATCCGCTCCAGCCTCCGGGGCATGGCGGCCGAGGTAGATGCCTATAATGATGCCGCCCAATACCTTACTCCCGCCCGCTTGCTTAACCGCCTCAATGCGGCTATTTATACCGATGAGCGCGTGGAAACCACGCTTTGCGCCCTCACACTCATAAAATTGATTCCCGGGCAGCCGGGCATTACCCTCAGCAATGCCCTGCAGTATCCGCTGTTGTGCTGCCGGGCCGAATCCGGCGCGGTCGAAGAGGTGCAGGTAGAGTGCAGCACCTTGCTGGGACTAAGCCCGAAAGGGCAGTTTGAGGAACTTTTTCTGCCCATGCTGCCGGGCGATGTGCTTGTTGCCTTTACCGATGGCCTCTCTGAAATCTACCACAGCGACGATCAAACCAAGGGCTTTGAAATGCTGAAGGTTATTATTGCCGAGCTGTTTGCCGCCGGAACGCTGAGCGCTTCAGAAATACTGCGCACTCTGTTGGAAAAATCCGGGCGGCAGGGCCCGCCCGATGATGCTTCCATTATTCTGATTACCAAAACATGAGCTCCGGATCTTTTTCTCAGCACTTGCCTACCGAAGTGATGTCCGGTGCCGACTCCGCCTGGCTGCGCATGGAGCAGCCGGAAAACCAAATGAGCATTACCGGCATCATGTATCTGGCTCCTAAGCCCGATATGGCCCGGCTGAGGCGGCTGATCGAAAGGCGGCTGCTGCGCTACGATCGCTTCCGCCAAATTGCCACCGGCCGCAACAGCATCCCGCTTTGGGAACCAGATCCTGCCTTCGATATTAACTACCATCTGCGGGAAGTCCGGCTCCGGCGCGATACCCCGGCACGCAGCGTACAAGAATATGTCGGGGAAATATTAAGCACGCCGCTGGATTTTTCGCGTCCCTTGTGGCACATGCGGCTGCTGGAAGAATCTGAAGAGGCCGGCCGGGCCATACTTGTGCTAAAGCTTCATCATTGCATTGCCGATGGCATCGGGCTGGTGCGTATTTTGCTGTCGCTGGCCCGGGTGCACCCCGATGGCCCGTATTTTGAGCCGCATAAAGAATACCAGCCCAAACGGCAGGGAACCGGCGGTATTGGCGCAGGCGCTCTTCATACCCTGGCCGGCAGCGTGGGCAAAATTTATCGGGGGTTATATAAATTCCTCAGCATGCCCGCTGATACGCACACGCATCTTAAGGGAGCTCTTCAGATACAAAAAAAAGCGGCATGGTCGCCCCTGCTGCCGCTTCCCGTTGTTAAACAGCTCGCCGCCCGCTACCACGCCACTATTAATGATATACTGCTGTGGTTTGTCAGCAACGCCTTGCGTGCCTAT
>JBMCPG010000046.1:0-7839 GCA_048626035.1 Cyclonatronaceae bacterium | reverse complement strand
AATTGTAGCCGTGTTTATTTTCGGGCTGTTTTCCCGGCGCATCAATACAAAAGGCGCCAATGCCTCCATCGTTACCGGCGTGAGCCTGAGCGTGCTGAGCATCGGCTATCAGGTGTATATCAACCTGAGCGGGGCCGAAGATGTGCTGCCGCATTATCTGTATCTGGCCGGCATCATTTTTATTGTTTGTGCGGCCGTATTGGTGAGCGTGAGCCTGGCAACCGGCGGCCCCGATGCCGGCAAGAACTGGGAAAACCTGATCTGGACGCCCCGCTTTTTCCGCGAAGAATCGGCCTCGCTTAACGACCTGCCTTTTTATTATAATTATCGCTACCAATCCATACTGCTAATTGCTCTTATTGCGCTGCTGCTCATTGTTTTTTGATGGCAGCCGCTTTCCATATCCTACTTTTATATCATGAAAACTATTGTCGGCCTCGGCGAAATCCTTATCGATCAATTTCCGGAGTATGACAAGCCCGGCGGGGCCCCCTGCAACCTGGTGTATAACCTCAGCCGGCTGGGACACAGGGCTTTTTTAGTGAGCGCAACCGGCCAGGATGAAGCCGCCGGAAGCCTTCGCGATTTTCTGCACGAACATCAGCTTTCGCAGGAATTTGTGCAGTATGTACACAAACCCTCCGGCACGGTTGGCATTTCCTTTGAAGACGATGAAGCCCGCTACGAAATTCATGAAGACGTGGCCTGGGATGCCATTCAGTGGACTGATGCGCTGGCCCGCCTGGCCGCAAAAACCGACGCCGTGTGCTTCTCGACCCTGGCGCAGCGCAGCAGCACTTCGCGCGAAACCATTATGCGTTTTCTGGAGCATACATCCCCAAACTGCCTCAAAGTGCTGGATGTAAACCTGCGGCCGCCGTTTTACAGCAATGAAATTTTGATGCGGAGTTTCCATCATGCCGATGTGGTAAAAATGAATGCGCACGAGCACGAGGTCATTGCGGGCCTGCTAAATACCGAAACGCCCGAACAAACCCTGGTTCAAAGGTTTGGAGTGGAACTGGTGATTCTCACTCTTGGCCGCCGTGGGAGCCGCTGCATCAGCCGGGAGGGCGAACACTTTTATCCCGTTCAGCCGGTAGATGAGCGCAACGGAGATTCCGTTGGCGTGGGAGATGCGTTCCTTGCCTGCGCCATACATCATTTATTGCAAGGCCGCTCCGAAGCCGATATGATGCGCCGCGCCAACGCTTTTGCCGGCTGGGTCGCCTCCCAAAAAGGCGCGATGGTTTCTTTTCCCGACGCCCTGATCGAATCCGTTTCCTGATGAGTGAAGCCTATTTTCAACAAAAATCCCGGCAGCGCCTGTATCGCGAAAGCCTCGGGCAAACCGATGCCGGAAATACTGATTTTCGCCGCCGCTTCGAACAGCACTTTGAGGCCCTGATTGCCCCGCTGCACCGGCTGTATCATGATCAGCTCGACTTCGCCGCACATTTCAGTGCGCTGGTAGATGTGCTGAATGAAGCCGCCCGGCAGCGGCCGGAAACATTGCAAAAAAGTGATGCCGACCGCCTCCAAAATCCACAGTGGTTTCGCTCGCACAAGATGGTGGGCGCGGTCTGTTACGTCGATTTATTTAACCATGATTTAAAAGGCGTAACGGCTAAAATTCCGTATTTCAAAGAATTGGGCATCACCTATTTGCACTTGATGCCGCTGTTTAAAGCGCCCGAAAATGAAAACGACGGCGGCTACGCGGTAAGCAGCTACCGGGAGGTGCAGCCGCATCTGGGCAGCATGGAAGAACTCAAGACGCTGATTGCGGCGCTGCGCAAAAACGGGATTTCGCCAGTGCTGGACTTCATCAACAACCACACTTCGGAGGAGCATTTTTGGGCCGAACGTGCAAAAAAAGGCGATGAGCAGTATCAGGAATATTATTATATGTTCGACGACCGCCGGCTTCCCGATGCCTTTGAGCCGCATCTGCGCGAAATATTTCCGGAAGTCCGGCGGGGCAATTTTACCTGGCACGCGCCGCCGGGAAAATGGATATGGACCAGCTTTCATAATTTCCAGTGGGATCTGAACTATCGGAATCCGGGCGTTTTCGTGGCGATGGTGCGGGAAATGCTGTTTCTGGCCAACCTCGGCGTAGATGTGCTGCGCCTCGATGCCGTGCCCTTCACCTGGAAAATAGCCGGCACGGTCTGCGAAAACCTGCCACAGGCTCACGATTTAATCCGCGCGCTCAACGCCTGCGCCCGCATCGCCGCGCCGGGACTGCTGTTCAAATCGGAAGCCATCGTGCATCCCGACGATGTGATTGAATACGTTGCCCCCGACAAGTGCCAGCTTTCCTACAACCCCACGGTGATGGCGCTTTTGTGGGAATCGCTGGCCACGCGCAAAACCAACCTGCTGCGGGCATCGTTGCGGCACCGGTTTCAGATTCCCGACGGCACGGCCTGGATCAACTATGTGCGCAGCCACGACGATATCGGCTGGACCTTCGCCGACGACGATGCGGCCGCGTTGGGCATCAACGGTTTTGATCACCGCCATTTTTTGAATCGCTTTTATTGCGGCGATTTTCCCGGCAGCTTTTCCAAAGGCGTGAAATTCCAGTACAACCCCGACAATCAGGATATGCGCGTATGCGGCACGACAGCCTCGTTGGCCGGCCTGGAGCGTGGGTTAAGCGAAAACGATGCGGCCTACACCGCTGATGCCATCAATCGTATTGCCCTTATGTACGGACTCACGATGAGTATTGGCGGCGTTCCGCTGCTGTATCTGGGCGATGAAATCGGGCTGCTTAACGACTATGAATACGTAAACACGCCCGGAAAATCCGGTGATGCCCGCTGGGTGCACCGGCCCCGCATGGATTGGAAGCTGGCCCAAAAAGCCAGCGCCGGGGAAGGGCCGCAAGGCCATTTATTTGCCCGCCTGAAGCGCCTGATTAAACTACGCAAAGAAGTGCCTCCTTTCAGTGAAAACGCGCTGGTGCAGTTCGGGGCGCATCATCCTGCCGTGCTGGCCTTTGAGAAACGCAACCGCGAACAAGGCGTTTTGGTGCTGGCCAACTTCAGCGAGGCGCGCATACAACATCTTGAGCTCGACTACCCGCATACCGGAAAACCGCATTATGATCTCATAAGCGGAGAAAAATTTACTGCCCTCACGCCCGCCCGTCTGCGGCTGGAAAGCTATCAACTTTTATGGCTGGTGGCTGAAAATAGCTAATTATCGTCTCTTCAGGCGCTTTTCTTCATCCTAAATCTTGTTTACATGAGCCTCGATACCACCTCTTTTCACGTTGTTGCTATTCCGCTGAACCGCCCGGAAATCATCCGTTTTTTAATGCCGCCGGAGCCTTCCGCAGTGCCCAAAGGCGCAAGTATAGACTTGGTAAACCAGCGGCCGAATCTGGCGGCCGAAGCCCGCTGGGCGGCGGTTCTGGCCGAGGATCCATCCCCCGAAAACCTGCTGCTGCGCGACCGCCCGGAAAGCTACCTGGCCGGCACGAGCAGCGACCGGCTCGTGCCTATCGAATTTTTACAGCAAGATGAAGCCTATCTGAGCCGGAATCTGGGCGGCTGGGCGCCGGTCTTTTTTGGCGTGATGCGCGCCAGCGAAACCGCGTGGAAGTCGGATCCGCTGCTCAAAAATGCCGTCATCATGAAAACCTACGGCCCGCAGATACAATTCTCCGGCGGAGATCCCCGCCTGGTGCTGCAGCGGCTGGAAACCGAGTTCGGATGTTCCTCTATTGCCGAAATAGCGCAGGCCATAAACCGCCTGTATAGCTGGCGGGACACGTTTAAATTTATGCGTAGCGTAAAAAACGCAACGGCTTACGCCGGAGCTGTTTATGCAGAACTCGTAAACAACGGCAAGCTCATGCAGCCCGACAGCGGCCGGCCGGGCGTTCCCCGGGCGCTTTTAATCGACGAGCTGCTTGGCCAATTGGTGCGGCATCGCTGCAGTACGGTTTTAATCGCTCCGGAACTCGGAATTGTAGCCAAACAACCGGGGCCGGAGCCGTATCATGAGGCTAAACTAAACGCCGTGGAATATGCCGGAAAATTTGAACATCGCCCGCAGCTTATCCGCGACGGTTCGCTGGTAAGCTCGGCCGGCCGGCTTCGCCTGATTCTGGAAGAAGGCCTCATCGAGCGGCTCAATCATTTGTTTTACCATGATGTGAAGCTGATTTCAACCCTGGGGTTTATCATAGAACCCTTTGTGAGCGGGCCAACGCTGCAGGAATACGTACTTGAAAAACCCGACCGCCTCACCCCGGAGGTTTATGATTTTATTGTGCTGCATCAGCAGGTGTGTGAAAGCATGGGCGTGGAAAACGGCGACTGGCACGCCGCCAATTTCATGGTGATGCCCGGCCGGGAAAATCCCATTGCCCCGGAATTGCCCCGGATGATTCACATCGACTGGGGGGCCGCCCGCCCGCTCGAACCCAACGAATATACGGATGCACAAATTCGCGCCCGGCTCAATCAGGTTCAAAATATTGCCTATTCTTATCATAATGAAGCCCTGGCCGGGCGCAGCCGCGAGCTGCATCGCGAGCTCATGGAGAGTCCGCAGCGCCTGGAGGCCCTTCGCCGGAAAGCAGACCGGCTGGTGGAGGGTAAAGGTTAAAGGGTAAAGGATAAAGGATAAAGGATAAAGGGTGAAGGATAAAGGATAAAGGATAAAGAACGCTTAAAGTGAAAAGGAGCAAGGAAAATGGCTGATTATTTGGTTGATAGCGGTTCAGGAACGAAGCTGACGTGGTGGCAGCGGGCGGTGATTTATCATATTTATCCGAGGAGTTTTCAGGATTCGGACGGCGATGGCATCGGAGATTTGCGGGGCATCACACAGCGGCTGGATTATTTGGCCTGGCTGGGCGTGGATGCCCTGTGGCTTTCGCCGGTATATCCTTCGCCGATGGCCGATTTCGGCTATGATGTTACCGATCATTGCGATATTGATCCCATGTTTGGCACGCTGGCCGATATGGATGCACTTATTGAGGCGGCCCATGAAAAAGGGCTGAAGCTTATTCTGGACTTTGTGCCTAATCATACCTCTGACTTGCATCCCTGGTTTTTGGAGTCTAAAAGCAGCCGCAAAAACCCGAAGCGGGACTGGTATTACTGGAAGTATCCCGCGCCCGGCGGCGGCCCGCCGAACAACTGGCTGAGCCGTTTCGACGGAAAATCGGCCTGGAAATGGGATGAGACTACCGGCCAATATTATCTGCACACGTTTCTGGAAGAACAGCCGGACCTAAACTGGCGGAATCCTGAGGTGCAGCAGGCCATGCTCGACATTCTGCGCTTTTGGTTTGCCCGCGGCGTGGACGGCTTCCGCGTGGACGTTTCCTACCGGGTGATGAAAGACCGGGACTTCCGCGATAATCCCTTGAACCCGGAGTGGAAAGAAGGTATGGACCGCTCATTCCGGGTGCTGGAAAAAAACACGAAAAACACGGCCGACATCCATCAGTTTAACCGCTGGATCCGGCAAACAGCCGACGAGTTTGAACAAAAAGTTACCATCGGGGAGATGAACCTCAAAATTCCCGAACTCGTGAAACATTACGGCACGCCGGAACGCCCCGAATTTCATCTGCCGTTCAATTTTCGCCTGATCTTCACCCCCTGGCAGGCAGAAAACGTGCGCCGGCTGGTTGATGAATATGAAGCCGAAATTCCGCCGCACGGCTGGCCCAACTGGGTGCTCAGCAATCATGATCAGCCTCGTTTTGCAACCCGGGCGGGAACCGCGCAAGCCCGCTGCGGCTATCTTTTTTTATTAACGGTTCGCGGCACGCCCACCATCTATTATGGCGATGAGCTGGGCATGGAGAGCGTGGAAATTCCTGCTGATAAAGTGCAGGATCCCTGGGAGCTGCTCTCACCGGGCCTGGGCCTGGGGCGCGACCCGGTACGCACGCCCATGCGCTGGGACGAGCAGCCTCATGCCGGATTCTGCGCCGGGAATGTTACGCCCTGGCTTCCCGCCGGAGACGGGAGCGCGCATCAAAATGTAGCCATAGAGCAAAAGCGCTCCTCTTCCATGCTGAATATGGTGAGGGAGCTCCTCCGACTGCGGCGCAGCTATAGCGCGTTAACCGCCGGGGAGTGCCGTACGCTCCCGGTTAATTTACCCGAAGAGCTTTTAGCCTACGAACGCCGGCTCGAAAATGCACCGAGCTGCATCATAGTGCTGAATTTCAGTGATCGCCCACAGCTGGCTCAGGTGCAAATTGGGGCCGCGATGCCATCATCTTACGCCTGGGAAGAGCAAGCCGCAACCTCCGGAATTTTGCTCAGTACATATATGGACTCGGGCAGCCGTGTTGAGGGCATCAGGGATGGCTGGCTGGGCGTACAGCTTCGGGCAGGAGAAGGCGTAATCATTGCTGTCGATGGTGCAGAAGAATTAAAGCAGCACCAGAACGGAGATCGCAAAGTTCAGCACCATAAATAAAGTAGCCGGCAGAATATAAATCCACCGGTCTTTCGCGCGTATCCTGAAGCCGATGCCAAAGAGCATGAGCAGGCTGAGCCCGCTGGCAGAGAATGAAACCAGGCCGGCAATCTGGTACAGAAAGCCAACGAGCATACCCGCCCCGCCCAGCAGTTCCAGAATGCCGGTAAGCAGCCAGTACTTTTCGAGATCAAAGCGCTTGAACTCTTCACGCATATCTTTAGAAAACAAGCAAGTAACGCCATAAATTATAAACGACAGCGCCGAGAAAATAATGAGTCCCGAAAAAAACATCTGAATAGAATTAGTTGACATACAGATAGCGTTGGCTGCTCACGGCAGTCCCGGCATTCGGGGGGCATTAGTCGGTTTTTTGCAGCGCTGCCGAGTTCATGCAGTAACGCAAGCCCGATGGTTTAGGGCCGTCGGGGAAAACGTGGCCGAGATGAGCATCACAAACGTTGCAAAGGGTTTCGACGCGGGTCATGCCGAAGCTTCTATCGACCTTATATTTGATGGCATTTTCTTTAACCGGCTGGGTAAAACTGGGCCATCCGGTACCGGACTCAAACTTTTCATCGCTGCTAAAAAGTGGATTTCCGCAGCAGATACAGGCGTAATCGCCCGGCTCGAAACTGCTGCAGTGTTCTCCCGAAAACGGCCGTTCTGTACCATGTTTGCGAGTTACATAAAACGATTCTTCCGAAAGCTCCTTTTTCCACTCCGCCTCAGACTTTTCCACGCGCTTATCGGGAGCGGGATTGCCGTTTTCAGAAAAGTAAAGCAGGTCGTTCCAGGTAAGAATTTTCATAATAAAGGTATTTCTGAAGTTGAGAAAAATCGAAAATAAATATCAAAAAATTGGCCTTGCCACATCCGCGTAGCAAGGCCAATTCACATACTGCAAGATGTAGCTTTTAAAACGGGGCTACATCATAATAAAGCTGTTCAGAGCTTAAACTGATTCCCCTGTTTCATTATAATTGTAGCCTGCTTCATTACTCAAAATCTGGGCTACGATGGTAAGCAGTACACCATAGATTACTTTTGAAGTTACGTCGGCCACGGTGTAGGTCATGGTACGGCCTACAACAGCAGCTTCAGCGGCCCATCCGGTGATGGAAGCCTCGAGTCCCGGGGGAATCAGGTATGGCATCAGGTAGGCACCCGGGTAGAGCATCCACGAGGCGAGCAGGAGCCAGAACACCCCGCGCGCCAGGGAGCGCGCCTCCTCGGGCAGCCGGTCGAGGCTGCCGTAGACGACCCGGCGCACCAGCACCAGGAGGACGAGGAAGAAGACGGTGCTGACCGCGCCCCAGACCCAGAACGGCGCCGAGGCCTCGACCTCGTAGAACTGCCCGGCGTACCCGG
>JBMCPG010000045.1:0-7844 GCA_048626035.1 Cyclonatronaceae bacterium | reverse complement strand
CAATGAGCTGAGTATATTGAGAGCCAAAATCTAAAATCAGAATCCAGGAATGGCGGCGGGTAATCATGGCAGCAGGGATAAATCGGGTGAGAAATAACGGCGGGCAAAAGCCCGGGAAGCGTTCATAAAAACAGCCCACAGCCGCGCTTCAAACGCACCTGTGGGCTGGGTTCAAACAAATAGATACAGCAGGGTGATGGCATCGCGGCCGAAATCGGCACGATTAGTCAATAATTTCCTGATAAGCATCGGCAGAGAGCAGGGCTTCGAGCTCGGAAGTGTCCGATATTTTTATTTTGATGAGCCAGCCCTTGCCGTAGGGATCATCATTCACGATTTCGGGATCGTCGGCCAGCGCCTCGTTCAGCTCGGTAACTTCTCCGCCAACCGGCATGTACAGATCCGAGACGGTTTTCACCGCTTCAATGGTGCCGAACACATCGTCCTGATCGTAGGTTTCGCCGGCTTCCTCCAGCTCTACAAACACGATATCTCCCAGCTCGCTCTGGGCGAAATCGGTGATGCCAATTGTAGCCGTACCATCGCCGTTATCGCGCAGCCATTCATGCTCTTTGGTATATTTCAGCTCTTCAGGATAACTCATAAAAATTTGCTGATTCTTGGTTTAATGAAAAATTTGCAGCCTGTCTGGAAAAATTAAGAAGTCTCAGGAGTAAACCTGAACTCTTTTTCGAGGAACTGCGTGGTAAACTCACCTTTTTGGAACGCAGGATGATCCATAAGCTGAATATGATAGGGAATCGTGGTTTTAACGCCTTCGATCACAAATTCCTGCAGGGCACGCTTCATGCGGGCAATCGCCTGCGGGCGGTCGGGAGCACTCACGATTAGTTTGGCAATCATGGAATCATAGAAAGGCGGCACCACATAGCCGGAGTAGGCATGGGTATCGGTGCGCACGCTGTGGCCTCCGGGGGTATGAAACGCCTGGATTTTGCCTGCTGAGGGCCGGAAATTATGCTCCGGATCTTCGGCATTGATGCGGCACTCGATAGAATGCCCGCGCATTTTCAGCTCTTTTGGGGTTAGCGGCGTGCCGGCGGCAATCTCAATCTGATCGCGGATGAGGTCGGCGTCGGTTACTTCTTCGGTAACCGGATGCTCTACCTGAATGCGTGTATTCATTTCCATGAAATAGAAATTCAGGTCTTTATCCACGATAAATTCTACGGTTCCGGCGCCTTCATAATTTACGGTTTCGGCCGCACGGATGGCGGCGTTGCCCATTTTCTCGCGCAGCCAGGGCTCTACAAGTGGCGAAGGCGATTCTTCCATTACTTTCTGATGGCGGCGCTGCAGCGAGCAGTCCCGCTCCCCCAGATGGGTGATGTAGCCATGCTGGTCGCCCAGTACCTGAATTTCGATATGCCGGGGCTTTTCCACGTATTTTTCGATATATACTTCCGGATTTCCGAAAGCGCTGCCGGCTTCGTTGCGGGCGGAATCGAAATTGCGCTTAAAATCGGCCGGATCGTTTACGATGCGCATGCCGCGCCCGCCGCCGCCGGCCGTAGCTTTGATAATAACCGGATACCCGATTTCTTTAGCAACGCTTTCAGCGGTTTTAAGGTCGGAAATATTGCCGTCGCTGCCGGGCACTACAGGCACGTTATGGCTAATCATGTGGGCCTTGGCCGTAGATTTATCGCCCATAGCGGCAATCATATCGGGGGAGGGGCCAATAAACTTGATGTTGTGCTCTTCGCAAATACGCGAAAATTCGGCGTTTTCCGACAAGAACCCATAGCCGGGATGGATGGCCTCGGCGTTGGTGATTTCGGCGGCCGCCAGAATACGCTGCACCTTCAGGTAGCTGTCTTTAGAAGCCGGCGGGCCAATGCATACGGCTTCGTCGGCAAAGCGCACGTGCAGGCTGTTGGCATCGGCGGTCGAATAAACGGCCACGGTTTTGATGCCCATTTCTTTACAAGTGCGGATAACGCGCAGGGCAATCTCACCCCGGTTAGCGATAAGAATTTTTTTAAACATACCGTAAAATTAAGCGGGTTCAATCATGAAAAGGGGCTGGTCGAATTCTACGGGCTGGCCTTCTTTAGAAAGTACCTGAACCACTTTTCCGCCAAATTCGGCTTCGATTTCATTCATGATTTTCATGGCCTCCACAATGCAGAGCACATCGCCTTTTTTAACCGTATCGCCCACTTTCACAAAAGGTTCGGATTCGGGATTGGGCGAGCTGTAAAAAGTGCCTACAATAGGTGATTTAACCGCTTCGGCGGTGCTGGTCGCCGGAGTGGGTTCCGCCGCGGGCGTAGGTGCCGGAGCTGAAGTCGCCGGCGCCGGGGCCGGGGCAGGAGGAGCAGGCGGGGCAGGAGGAGCATAAAAAACCTGTTCGGGAACCGGTGCCGCTTCGGCCTGTTTTTTCATCTTAATTTTAAGATTGCCTTCTTCTATAGAAACCTCATTGACATCGCTTTCAGATATCATATTGAGGAGGTTTTGGATAAGTTTTAAGTCCATAAAGGTAAGATTCGAGGTGTAAGATACAGGTAAATTAGAACTATAGGATTAGCTTTTAACGCGCTCCAGATAAGAACCGTTGCGCGTATCTACTTTTATCAGTTCGCCTTCGTTAATAAAAAGCGGCACTTGCACCACTACGCCGGTTTCCAGGGTAGCGGGTTTGGAGCCGCCCTGGGCCGTATCCCCGCGCAGCCCGGGATCGGTTTGGGTAATTTGCAGTATTGCATGGTCGGCCATTTCCGTAAACAAAATCTTTTCGGCTTCCGCATTTACAACAAGGGTTACTTCCTGGCTTTCTTTCATAAAATCGGGGCGATCGACCTGTTCGGGCGGCAACCCTACCTGCTCATAGGTTTCGGTATGCATAAAATGATAGAGGCTGCCGTCGAAATACAAATATTGATACGGATGCCGCTCTACGCGCACAGCCTCCATAGATTCGCCCGAACGAAACGTTTTATCGATAATCTTGCCCGTTTCTACTCCTTTGAGCTTGGTGCGCACAAAAGCCGGGCCCTTGCCAGGCTTTACATGCTGAAATTCAATGATGTTGTAAAGCTGATTATTAATGATGATGGTCATTCCATTGCGGAAATCAGCCGTCGAAACTTTTGGCATAACGAGAGTCTTGTGTAAGGTGATGTGGTAAAATGAGCGCCAGCCGGCTATCCCGGGTCCGGCAACTCGTGTAAAATGTGGTTCAATAGCTCAGAAAGCACATTTTACCGTTTTTGCTCAAGTTCAGGAATTTACCACTCTTTTGTTAATCCTACCTAATGATATTTAGAAGCGTGGTAACGAACACAATGCCAATGAGCACGGGGCAAATATAGCGAATAAAAAAAGCCCATATTTTCACAAGCGCGATGTTTTCGGCTTCCGGGAACCCTTCCTTGAGTTCGGTAACGGCGTTTCCGGTTTTCCAGACCCAGCCCAGGAACACGGCCGTCATCATCCCGCCGAGCGGCAAGCCAATTTCGTTAAAGATATTCACAAAAATATCGATGAGGCCAATATCAAAGGAAATCAGCAGTCCGAAAACCAGCACGATGCTGCCTACATAGAGCGAGGCTTTTTTGCGCGGAATGCCGTGCTCATCTATGGTGTAGGCCACCGGGACTTCGAGCAGCGAAATCGCTGAGGTGAGCGCGGCCAGGCTTAATAAAAAGAAAAACGCTACCGACACCAGCAACCCCAAAACGCCGCCGATGTTATCAAAAAGCTGGGGCAGCACCGTAAAGACCAAGCCAACCGAAGAAATCAGGTTGCCGTTATCGTCGAAAATCGAAATGCCCTGGTTCAGCGCCACATACATGGCCGGAATTACGAGCATGCCGGCCACAAACGCAATGCCGATATCAAAAATGGTTACGTAGCCGGCCGATTCCATAATATTTTGATTTTTCTTGAGATAAGAGCCGTACGTAATAAGGGCACCCATGCCCAGAGAAAGCGAGAAAAAAGCTTGTCCCATGGCCGAAAGGGTTAAATCCATATTAATAAGGCTGAAATCCGGGAGCAGATACTCGCGCAGCCCCTCGCCGCTTCCGTCCAACGTAAATACATAGCCAATCATGACCAGCAGAATAAGCACTAAAAAAGGCATCAATATTTTAGTCGCCCGCTCGATGCCGTTGCTAACGCCGCCGTTGATAATAGCTATGGTGAACATCATAAATACGACGGTGAAGGCCGCATTTTTAGGGCCGTTGGCTAAATCGCCAAGCCAGAGCGCGGCCGATTCGCTGCCGGTGAAGCGGAAGAAGCGTTCTACCATATAGGCCAGCGACCAGCCGGAAATGACCAGATAAAAGGCCAGAATCATCATTCCGCACAGCACGCCCCAGTAGCCGATAGCCGCGCCGAAGCCGCTGGAGTCCAGAGATTTGAACGCTCCTACAGGGTTGCGGCCGGTTTTACGCCCGATCACCAGTTCGGCAATCATTACGGGCAGGCCTACCAAAATACAGCACACTAAATAAACCAGGATAAACGCCGCGCCGCCGTTATCAGCGACCTGAGTGGGAAATCCCCAGATATTTCCCAGGCCCACAGCAGAGCCGGCGGCGGCTAAAACGAATCCGAATTTCGTGTTCCAGCTGCCGCGTGCAGTAGTTGTTGTTGCCAAAATAGATCAGGTTAGTTAGGAAGACCAGGATTAAGTTGGCATTAAGATATTGTATTTATTTCTTATTTCGCAACCTTCTTAAAATGTAGCCGGAAGAAGCTTCTACATGCAGTTCTTCGGCCGCCAAATCGAAGCCCCGGGCACTGGCGATATCGGGAGAGGCTACGATTTCCCATAACCCGCCGGGCAGCTGTAGTTTATGCACGCCAAAGGGGTTTCCGTTGAGGGTGATGATATAATCGTAGGCGTCGCCGGCGGCTTCTCCGTTAATGCTGAGCGTTACCAGAAGGGAATCCCGGTAGTTCCAGAAGCGCAAATCCTGCGGGCGGGCTTTGCGCAAGGCCGGAGCGCTGAGCCGCAGGGCAATAAGACCTTTGTAATAGCGCATGAGCGCGTTGTTGGCCGGCAAATGAAGCTGGTCGAAATCCAGATAATTGGTTGCGTTGTCTTTTTCGTAGCTGTTGTGGTCGAGCTTCCCGAAATCGGGGTCTTCCACGCCCGATACGGGTTCAATCACTTTGCTGCGGCTCCATTCCTGCCCGGCATGAATCATGGGAGTGCCCTGGGCGCTGAGTAAAAACAGGGCGGCCAGCCGGGAGAGTTTGAGCTCGTCGGCACTGAGTTCGGCCATTTCCCCGCGCGTGTGTCTGCCCTGGGCTTTTGCCGCATCCAGCCCGATGCGGATGAAGTCGCCGAGGGTGTAGCCGTCGTGCGATTCCAGATAGTTTACGCAGTGTTTGCTGCTGTGATACCGCCCGTTGCTGTAGCCAAGCAGCGAACCACTCAGGAAATTTTCCAGGCCCTGCCGCGAGCTTTCCCAGTGCCATTTGCCAAAAATAAAGCCTTTGCCGTTTTTGGGCTCCGAGCCCTTCACACCGTTGCGGATCTGATCATTCCACGAGGCCCAGCCGATATCCGAAAATCCTGTTGGGTTATAGCCTCCCCCCCACGGCTCGGCAATGAGCAGCACGTTGGGGTTTACGGCTTCGGTTTCTTGCTTAATTTGTAGAAGCGTTTCCCGGTCGATGAGGTTGGCCAAATCGAAACGGAAGCCATCAATGTGGAATTCCTCCATCCAGAACAGCAGCGTGTCTATTATGAGGCGGCGGGCGGCCGGTGCCTCGGTTTTGAAATCGTTGCCGCAGCCGCTGTGCGAGGTGTATTCGCCGTTTTCGGTGAGGCGGAAATACGCTTCCTTGTCGATGAGCTTGAAAGGGTTTAAATCGTATTGCGAAACATGGTTGAAGACCACGTCCAGAATAACGGTGATGCCTTCTTTGTGCAGGGCTTTCACCAGTTCTTTGAGCTCGCGTATGGCCGCCTGTGTTTTCCCGATGATGGCTTCCGGCTCGGTGCTTCCGTCAGAAGCATAAATGCTTTCCGGTGCAAAAAAAAAGGAGGTCATATACCCCCAGTAGTTGCGGCCGTAATAATTCCAGGTGTTCATGATGCCTTCGGCAATAGGCTCGTTGTGCGGCGGCTCGAAATACGCAAATTTTTGCAGGGGCAAAAATTCGACGGCGTTTACCCCGAGTTTTTTAAGATGATTAATGCCGCCCCGGCATCCGTCTTCCTGTTCCCAGAACCGCCGGTAGTCGCCTTTTTGCTGGCAACCGGCCGAAGGATGGGCCGTCATGTCTTTGAGGTGGGTTTCGTAAATTACCAGATCGCGGATGTCGGCCGGGCTGGCGAAATCATCGCCTTCCCAATCGAAAGCTTCCGGAACAGGAATTACGCTTTTGGGATGCTGCAGATAATTGTTTTGGGTGATGACCTGCCGGCTGTAGGGATCCGCAACCACGGGAAGCCCGGCCAGCTCTTCGGGTAGCTCCCCGGAAGCCGGCACAATTTTATAGGCATACAGTTTGCCGCGGTAGTCGCCGCTCAGGGTGAGTTGCCATACGTCGCCGCCGTTGCGGTTAAGAGGATAGCGCCGGCCGGCCGTCTGCTCATAATGGTCAAAAATTTCCAGGATGATAAATTTCGCCCGGGGACAATACAGGCGGAACTCGCTGTGCGATGCAGTTGCACGGCAGCCCAACGAGTAGGATTTAAGTATGCTGCGTTCGGTGGTTTCTGTACTCATAATAATAAAATGCACGCCCTACTTTTGAGCTGCTGCATGGGAATGCGCGGGCGGGCTATCTGAGCCGGACCCCGCATGTACAGCACAGCAGCAAAAGCGGCAGAAAATAATCGAAATAGATTCAGAAAGATGCGTTGTTATTTGAACGGGCTGTAAAAGTCAGCCAGATTAACACTAAAAGATGGAAATCAGTTTATGACCGAGCCCGGACGAGCGCTGGTCTCTACGAAGCGCAGGCCGTTTTCAGGATCCTCGGCCATCAGAATCATGCCTTTGCTTTCCACGCCCATCATTTTGCGCGGCTTAAGGTTGGCAACTACAGCTACGCGCTGCCCGGGAAGTTCTTCGGGGGCAAAGTAAGCTGCAATTCCGCTCACAATCGTGCGCTCTTCATAGCCCAAATCCACGCGGATTTTGAGCAATTTTTTGGATTTTTTGATGCGTTCGGCTTCTATAATCTGCCCGGCACGTAAATCCTGTTTCATGAACTCATCGAAGGTGAAGGCCGGCTTTTCGGGTTCGTAGGCCGGCTCTTTTTCGGCCGGTGCGTTGGCGGCGGCGCGGGCCTCAAGTTTATCGATCTGCGCCTGTATGCGCTCGTCCTCGATTTTTTAGAAGGGTACATCACCCAGAGAAACCGGATGCCCGGCGGCCAGCATTCCGGGGCCGGCTTCTTCCCAGAGCATAAGTCCGTTGAGCTGCATATTAAGATCGGATTTGAGGCGGGCGCAGGTTTGGGGCAGCACCGGCTCGAAATATACGGAGAGCGAGGCCACGAGCTGAGCGCATACGTGAAGGGTGTTGCCGCATTTTTGCATATCGTTTTTGCGGCTGTGCCAGGGCTCCATATCGGTGAAATACTTATTGCCAAGCCGGGCCAGATTCAGGGTATGCAGCACCGCATCCTTGAATTTATAATTGTTATAATCGCCGGCCACTTGTGCGCCGTGCTTTTTGATTTCGGCCAGCATAGCGTGGTCGGCTTCCGAGGCGTTTTCGAGCGGGGGAATTTTCCCATCAAAAAAGCGCTCTATAAAGCTGAAGGTACGATATACAAAATTTCCGAAGATGTCGGCCAGATCGTTATTGACGCGGCCCTGAAAATCTTTCCAGGAAAAGTCGCTG
>JBMCPG010000044.1:0-7913 GCA_048626035.1 Cyclonatronaceae bacterium | reverse complement strand
GATGTTGGCTTAGGAAATGAACATGCCAATTCCTCGCGAAGAATCTTTTAGCTACTACATCTTATCCCTTGCGGCATTTGGGTTAATGACGGGAGATTCTTCACGAAGTTTTTGCTCCCCTTTTTATGAGGTCGGCATTTATGAGAGCTCAAAGCGCCTTTTTACCGTCGGCAGCGTGGTTCAGAATGACGCGGCGCTGGAAGGCAAGCGTAATAAACCAAACGTAACACTCGAAGTGTTCACCCCAATCTGCCGTTTCGGCCAACTGTGAAAGTTGAGCTTTTATGCCTGTTATATCTGTGTTTTTTGCCGTTGTCGGAATTCGTGCACGGGCAAAGGGAGACAGTTGATTTGCACGTGCTGACGTTTCAGCTGTAGTAGCATGCTGTTACGATTCGGCTGCTCGCTATGTTTATTTTCGGGCACGACCTTCGTTTAAAGCCCAAATGCCATCACCCTAAAAACAATGCAGGGTGATGGCATCTCATGTTCTAATTCCGCTTCGGGTTTTTTTACCGGCGGTTGGCCCACCAGCGGGACATTTCGGGGCGCTCAGTGCTTTCTGCCGGCGCGGCGTTGGGGGCCGATGCTCCCTGACGAAGCGCATCAAACACGAGGGCGGCGGCAAGATGCGCGGTATCCGCTTCGCCGATGTTTCCGGCTTTGGGGTCGTAGTACTGCCCGATGAAGTGCGTATCATACACCCCGGATTTGAAGACTTCGTGCTGCATGGCGAAATGACAAAACGGGATGGTGGTTTTGCAGCCGTCGATTTCGAATTCTTCGAGGGCAACTTTCATGCGGCGGATGGCTTCGTCGCGGTCTTTGCCGTAGGTGACCAGCTTGGCCAGCAGCGGGTCGTAGTTGATGCTTACCGGCTGACCAGCCTCCATACCGGCATCTACGCGCACGCCGATGCCCGAGGGCATGTTGAAGCGCCGCAGCATTCCGGTGCTGGGCATGAAGTTTTCTTCCGGGTCTTCGGCACAGATCCGGCATTCAATGGCATGACCTTTCTTTATGATGTCGTCCTGCGTGAAGGGCAGCGGCTTGCCTTCAGCGACCAGTATCTGCGCTTCCACCAAATCCCGGCCGGTGATAAACTCGGTTACCGGATGCTCGACCTGAAGCCGGGTGTTCATTTCCAGGAAGTAGAAATTCCGGTGCTTGTCGGCCAGAAATTCGACCGTGCCCGCGCCGACGTAGTTACAGCTTTCGGCGGCTTTTACGGCTACTTCGGCCATTTCGGCCCGCATTTTATCATCCAGAAACGGACTGGGCGCTTCTTCAATCACTTTTTGATGCCGGCGCTGTACCGAGCATTCGCGGTCGTAGAGGTGCAGCACGTTTCCGTGCGTGTCGGCAATAATCTGAAACTCGATGTGCCGGGGATTTTCGAGGTATTTTTCCACATATACGCGGTCGTCGCCGAAGGCGCTTTTGGCCTCGGAGCGCGCCGTGCGGATGCTGCTGGTGAAGTTTTCTTTTTTATACACGATGCGCATGCCTTTTCCGCCTCCGCCGGCGGCGGCTTTAATCATGACCGGGTAGCCAATTTCTTCGGCTACTTTTTCGGCTTCGGCCACGTCTTTGAGGGCGGTTGTTGTTCCGGGCGGCAGGGGAACGCCGTTACGCTCCATCAATTTTCGGGCTTTGGTTTTATCTCCCATAGCGTCGATAGATTCGGGAAGCGGGCCAATAAAAATGATGCCGGCTTCGGCGCAGCGCCGGGCAAAGACGGCGTTTTCACTCAGAAATCCGTAGCCGGGATGAATGGCATCGGCGCCGGTTTGGGCGGCGGCGTCCAGAATCTTGTCCATCACCAGATAGCTTTCGGAAGAGGCGGCCGGGCCGATGCACACGCTTTCGTCGGCCAGCAGCACGTGCGGCATGTAGGCATCAACTTCAGAATATACGGCTACGGTTTTAATCCCGAGATGACGGCAGGAGCGAATTACACGGACGGCAATTTCGCCACGGTTGGCAATCAATACTTTTTTAATTTTGGGCATAAACACAAATAAGGTTAGGTTAAAAATAATAAAGGGATGCAGCAAGCTGCGTGGGCCAAACTCATAAAAATAGGTAAAAGCGGTTCCAGAAAGATGTTACAAAATAAAGCACATTTAGAAAACAGCTTTTTAAAGTCCGGATCCCGGAACCGGATAGCTGGCTTCATCGCATAAAAAAAGCGCCCAGGCACGATGCCAGGGCGCTTTTTTAGAAGAAAAACGGCGGCGCATTACTTTTCGATATCTTCTACGGTCTTCTCGCGGTCGGCCCATTCGTCGGCATCGGGCAGGGGGTCTTTGGTTTCGTTAATGACGTTATCATCCCATTCTTCGGCCAGCCGCTCGTTCCACTCGATGTAGTGTTCCCACTTTTCGGGCACTTCATCGTCGGGATAAATAGCATCTACCGGGCATTCGGCAACGCAGGCATCGCAATCGATGCAGTCGTCGGGGCTGATGGCCAGAAAATTCGGGCCTTCCCGGAAGGCATCTACGGGGCAAACCGAAGCGCAGTTGGTATATTTACAATTAATGCAGGGTTCTGTTACTACGTAAGCCATGTCTGAAAATACTTCTATGTTAGTGTAGGGTAGTGAAAAAGAAGAATGTTGAGCATCTTCATAATACTTTCGGGTACTATCCACCGGGTTACTTAAACATCAGTACGAGACGAAACGTTTTGCCAGGTGATCTATCCACAAATATTTATGCTGATCAAGGTAGGATACACAGGCTTTAGAACCAATTCAAATTGACTCATCTTCGGTATGGGCGGGGGCGATGCTGCAGTGTTTGCAGTTTTTAAAAATAGCGCAGCCCCTTGGCGCCAATATCTTTGCGATAGTACATGCCTTCAAAGGAGATCTGTGAAACCGCATCGTAGGCGTGCCTGATGGCATCGCTGAGTGTTTTGCCGCGGCCTACTACGCAGAGCACGCGTCCGCCGCTGGTTTCCAGTTCCCCATTTTCCCGGAAACGCGTGCCGGCATGATAGACCTGAATCTGCTGCGAGTCCAGCGGCAGGCCCTGAATCAACTTGCCTTTTTCGTAGCTGCGCGGATAGCCGCCGGAGGCAATAACCACGCCGGTGTAGTAATGCTCGGTATCCATTTTTACCCGTACATATTCGAGCTTTTGATGCACACAAGCCATAAACAGCTCAATGATATCGGTTTGCAGGGCCGGAAGTATAACCTGGCATTCGGGATCGCCAAAACGGCAGTTAAACTCAATCACTTTCGGCTTGCCTTCCACCATCATCAGGCCACAGTAGAGCACTCCTTTGTAGGGCATGCCTTCCTGAGCCAGGGCATTTACGACCGGAAAAATAATCTCATCGCGGATGTCTTCAAGCTGCGCCTCACTAAGCACCGGCGTGGGGCTGTAGGCGCCCATGCCCCCGGTATTCAGGCCGGTATCGCCGTCGCCGGCGCGCTTATGATCTTGTGCATGAGCAAGAATTTTGGCCGTGTCGCCATCACATAAAGCAAATACGGAAACTTCTTCGCCCTGTAAAAATTCTTCAACCACCAGGCGATAGGCTGCCGCGCTCAGGGCCGGATCGTTGTGTAAGTATTCTAAGGCGTTGCTGGCTTCTTCTTTATTCTGGCAGATAAAAACGCCTTTTCCGGCGGCCAGCCCGTCGGCTTTCAGTACTATCGGCCAGACGGTGTTTTCCTGAAGATAGGCTTCGGCTTTGCTCCATTCATGCCGCTCAAAGCTGATGCCCGCTGCCGTGGGAATCTTGTATTTCTGCATGATGTCCTTGGCGAAGGATTTGCTGCCTTCCAGCTGAGCGGCCGCCGCCGTAGGACCAAAGACGCTATGCCCATACTCTTCGAGCATGTCCACCAGCCCTTCAACCAGCGGCTTTTCGGGGCCGATGACGGTGAGGCCAATCGCGTTGGCTTCCACAAAATCCAGCACGCCCATGTGGTCGTCAGGGTCGAGCTTCACGTTTTCGCCGAGCGATGCCGTGCCGGGATTACCCGGGGCAATAAAGAGTTTGTTGAGCGAGGGGGATTGGTGAAGGGCGCGTGCTATGCTGTGCTCGCGCCCTCCGCTGCCAATCAGCAGGACATTAATGCGTTGGGGTTCCATTGGGGGATAATCAGATGGTCTGAAGTTTGCCGGCGGCTTCAATAATTTGGAAGTAGCTGTCGGGCTTGAGGCTGGCGCCGCCAATCAGGCCGCCGTCCACGTCTTCGCAGGAGAGCAGCTCTTCGGCGTTGGCCGGCTTCATGCTGCCGCCGTAGAGAATCAGGATTTTATCGGCGGTTTCGGCGCTGTAGGCTTCGCTCAGCTCCTTGCGGATAAAGGCGTGCATTTCCTGCGCCTGTTCGGGGCTGGCGGTTTCGCCGGTGCCAATCGCCCAGACGGGTTCGTAGGCAATCACGATTTTTTCGGCGTGGCCGGCGCTGATGCCTTCCACAGCCGCGTGAACCTGCTTCTTGACGACATCAAAATGAGTGCCGGCTTTGCGCTCGTCCAGTACTTCGCCTACGCAAACAACCGGCGTGAGGCCGGCTTCCAGGGCTTTGAGCGTCTTTTTATTTACGGTTTCATCGGTTTCATTGTAATATTCGCGACGCTCGGAATGGCCCAGAATCACGTAGCTGGCGCCGGTGTCTTTTACCATCGCCGCGGTGATTTCACCGGTGAACGCGCCACCATCTTCGTAATGCATGTTCTGGGCGCCGATTTCAAGGCCGTTGATCTTTTCAGCGCCTTTTACGGCTTCAAACAGCGAAGTGTAGCTGGGGCAGAGCAGCAGCTTTACGCCACGGGGTGCTTCATTCAGCTTGCTGCGAAGTTCATTGAAATAGGAGGCGGTTTCGGCTACAGTCTGATTCATCTTCCAGTTGCCGGCTATCAAAAATGGTCTCATGAGGGATCTTCGTTTAGTAAGGTTCGTAAATCGTTTTCGATTACAGATAATTCAGTGCCCGAATATTTTTTGATGATGTTGCCTTCAGGGTCAATCAAGAAGCGTGTAGGCTGCTGGCCAACATTGAATTTTACGATGAGATCAGCTTCATAGACCTGCCTGGTTTTGGCCACCAGCCAGGTCGTATCCCGCTCTTCGTAAAAGGCCTGCACCGTAACAGGGCTATCATTCACGGGCAGGGTCAGGAATTGTATATCTTCTTTGAGGTCTTCATGCAGGAACTGCAGATAGGTATGCTCGGTGATGTAGGACTGCGAAGCGAGGTTTACCACTTCTATGAGGGCGTATTTGCCTTCAAAATGGCTGAGATCAATGCGGCGCTCGTCCATGAGCTCAAGCTCGAAATCCGGCATCGGCATACCGGGCGATAAGTTGGCTACGTCGTATTCGGTGAGCACGGCCCAGCGCTGAAGCTCGCGGCGCTGCTCGTATTTTTGCCGGAAATCGGCCAGTTTTTGCAGCGCGGCCTCACTGCGCCCGGCATCAATCAGCGTGTTGATGTAGTGCATTTCCAGACTGAGGCGGCTGTCTTCATCCAGGCGGGAAAGCTGCATCACCGAATCGGTGAAGGCCAGAGCATCATCCGTACTTTCGAGGCGCTGAAGGGCTTCGGCGGCCAGCATGCTGCGCTCGGCCAGGTAGTCGTCGGAGTCCTGCATGGCGGTTTTGGCCCGCTCCAGGGCGCGGGCATCGTCCCAGCCCTGAATGACCTCAGCCGCGCGCAGCCGGCCGGTTTCGCCCGCCAGCGTATTCGGGTGCAGCTCACTCACCGACCAATAAATATCGCTCCAGGTATTGAGCAGCGTCGGGATGGTATCCTGCGTTACTTCGCTTGCGCTGGAATTGATGAAATTTACCACCCGGTTAAAATTCCGCTCCACCCGCTGAAACACCCGGGCCGCATCGTTCTCGGCCGAGCTGACTTCATACGTTTGGTTAAACTCCGGGATTTCGCCGGTAATTTCGACGGGGTCATCATCCTGTAAGATGATGGAAGCCGAGGAAATTTGCCGGCCGTTGCGCGAAACCGAGAGCACATATTCATCGCGCTCGGGAAAGCGTGCGGTGCCGCGGAACATGCCGTTGCGGTTGGTCGTGGCCGTGTAGAGCGTATCCACGCGGTTGCTTTCATCGTTGAAATATACAATCGTTACGCCTATGCCCGCGTAATCGCCGGTATCATCGAGGCGGTTATCCACGCTGATCATCCCGCTTATTTCGGTGCTCAGTGGCATTCCCGACTGCGCCTGAAGCATGGCCGGGAGAGCGGATGCGAGCACGAAAGCCATCATCATACCGAAAAAAAACGGCCTTTGGCTTTTGTATGATGCGGGCCCCATCAGGATTCCTCCAGCTTTTGTTGCACCATATCACTCACCATTTTCGGATTGGCCTTGCCTTTGGTCTGCTTCATCACCTGACCCACAAAAAAGCCCATCAGGCCTTTTTTGCCGGCTTTGTAGCGCTCGACGGCATCGGTATTCTTGGCCAGAATTTCTTCGACCAGCGGCTCCAGAAAGCCGGTATCGGAAACCTGCATCAGATTTTTGGCCTTGGCAATGGTTTCGGCATCGTCGGTTTCGTTGGTCAGCATTTCGTTGAAAATGGTCTGCATGGCCGAAGAGCTGATTTTATCGGCCTCGCGCAGTTTCAGCAGGCCGGCCAGGCGTTCGGGCGACAAGCCAAATTCCTGAATCGTGATGCTCTGCTCGTTCAGCACCCGCTTAACTTCGGATAAAATCAGGTTGGAAGCGGCTTTGGCCGTACCGCTTTTCTGATGCAGTTCTTCAAAATAATCGGCCAGATAGCGGTCTTCGGTAAGCTGCTGCGCGTCGTGCTCGGGCAGATCCAGCTCCTCCATGAAGCGTTTTTTGCGTACATCCGGCATTTCGGGCAGTTCGGCGCGGATATCGGCCAGCATTTCTTCGGTTACGATCACCGGCGGGAGGTCCGGCTCGGGAAAATAGCGGTAGTCGTGGGCTTCTTCCTTGGAGCGCAACTGCCGCGTTTCCAGGCGGTTGGCATCCCAGAGCAGCGTTTGCTGAATCACTTTGCCGCCCTCCAGCAGCAGCCGGCGCTGACGCTCCACTTCGTAGGTCAGGGCGCGCTCCACATTCCGGAAGGAGTTCAGATTCTTGATTTCCGTACGCGTGCCGAATGCCTGCTGTCCGCGCGGACGAATCGAGACGTTGGCATCGCAGCGGAGGCTGCCTTCTTCCATGTTGCCATCACAAATCTCAAGATACTGCACGATCTGCTTGATGCGCGTGAGGTAGGCGTAGGCTTCCTGGGGGGAGCGCATATCCGGCTCCGAAACAATCTCAATCAGCGGGGTGCCGGCGCGGTTCAGGTCAACTAAAGTATTGAAGGGATCCTGATCGTGAATCGATTTGCCGGCGTCTTCTTCCATGTGGATGCGCGTGAGGCCGATGCGTTTTTCGTGGCCTTCCTCCAGCTGCACGTTGAGGTAGCCGTCGTAGCAGATCGGCGTGTCGAACTGCGAAATCTGATAGCCTTTGGGCAAATCCGGATAAAAGTAGTTTTTGCGCGCAAAAATGGATTTCCGGGCAATGCTGCAGTTGGTGGCCAGGCCCATTTTGATGATGTAGCGCACCAGGTTTTCGTTGAGCACGGGCAGCGTGCCGGGATGGCCCAGACAAAGCGGACTTACCTGCGTGTTCGGCTGTTCGCCATACTCGGCTTTCACCGGCGCAAAGGCCTTGGTTTTAGTGAGCAGCTGTGCGTGAACTTCGAGGCCGATCACCGTCTCAAAAACGGTATCCTGGTCAATATCAGGCTGTATGGTGGTACTCAAAAGAAACGGATTGAAGTGAGCAATTCAGTGATGCGAATAGAAAGAAAATGCCTGAACGGGCATTAGTGGCTGAATTTACGAAAGATTAGGCGATTATTCACCCTGTTTCTGCGCCGCGGCTCCGTAAAGCTGCTGGCTG